>DATMWF010000087.1:0-6048 GCA_035562675.1 Arenimonas sp.
TGCTGTTTCAGGAAAAAGCGCATGAACGGGATGCGGCGGTTGAACACCGCCTGCAGCACCATGATGTCGACCCAGCTCTGATGGTTGGACAGCACCAGGTAATGGCCTTGCGGATCCAGCCGGGCATCCTCGGCATAGTTCACCTGCAATGTGGTGCAGTTGCGCATCATCCATGAGTTATTCGAAATCCAGGCTTCGGCCAGGAACAGGATGAAGCGTTCGCAGCGCCGGTTGAAGCCGGCCAGCGGCACAAGCCCTTTCAACAGCGAGGCCAGCAGCAGGGTGCTGACCAGCACAACGGTGTTGAGCACGATCAGCGTCACGATGAGCGGCAGGCGGATGGGCAGCGGGATTTTTGCGAGCATGGGGAAGTCAGTCTGATGAATGCCGCGGGCGGGCGGAATGGCTATACTTGGAATTCCTGAACTACCGGCATTTTACCATGAGATTGTTTACCGCCCTGTGTTCCGCGCTGTGTCTGCTGGCCGGCGCCGACGCGTTTGCCGCTAGCAAAGACCTCAGCACCAATGCCGAACGCACGGCCTTCGCGGAGACCGGCCGGTTCGCCGAGGTGGAACGCCTGTGCCGGGAATTCGCGCAGGCGTATCCGCGCCAGGTGCGCTGCTTCGCGTTCGGGAAAACGCCGGAAGGCCGCAGCATGTGGGCCCTTGCCGCCAACAGCGACGGCAGGCTGAGCGCCGGGCAGGCCCGCGCCGCGGCGCTTCCGGTCAGCCTGTTCCAGGGCGGCATCCACGCCGGCGAGATCGACGGCAAGGACGCCGGCTTCCTGGTGCTGCGCGAGCTGCTGCAGAAGCCCGGAAAGGACAATCCGCTCAACAGGCAGGTGATGCTGTTCGTGCCGGTGTTCAACGTCGATGGCCACGAGCGTTTCGGTGCCTGGAACCGCCCGAACCAGCGCGGTCCGAAGCAAATGGGCTGGCGCACCACGGCGCAGAATTTCAACCTGAACCGCGATTACGCCAAGGCCGACACACCCGAAATGCAGGCGATGCTGGCCTTGATCAACGCCTGGGACCCGCTGTTCTACGTGGACCTGCATGTCACCGACGGCGCCAAGTTCCAGCACGACATCTCGGTGCAGATCGAGCCGATGTATTCCGGCACGCCCGAACTGCGGGCGATCAGCAAACAGTATCAGGATGCGGTACTCGCCGACTTGAACGGCAAGGGCTCGCTGGCGCTGCCTTACTATCCCTCGTTCATCGAATACGACAACCCGGCCTCCGGTTTCGCCGACAGCGTATCGCCGCCGCGCTACTCGACCGGCTACTACCAGCTGCGCAACCGTTTCGGGGTGCTGGTCGAAACGCACTCCTGGAAAACCTATCCGGTACGGGTCAAGGCCACCGCCGAAACCATCCGGGCCACGCTGGCACAGGTTGCGGCACACGGCGATGTCTGGCAGACGGCCGCCTACGCCGCCGACCGCCAGAGTGCGCAGCTGGCCGGAACACCGGTTGCGTTGACCTACCAAACCGGCAAGACCCCGACGCCGGTGGACTTCAAGGGCTACCGCTACACGCGCACGCCGTCGGATGTTTCCGGCACCCTGATGACCCGCTACGACGAAAGCGCGCCCGAAGTCTGGAAACTCCCGCTGTACAAGGACATTTCCGTCGGCATACAGGTTGCCGCACCCAAAGCCGGCTACATCGTGCCGCCGGCATTTGCCGCGCTGATCGAAAATAAACTGGGCGTGCATGGCATTGCCAGCCATCGAACCGGCGCCACGCAGGCCAATCAAGCCATCGAGCAATTCCACGCCGATTCGGCCACGCTCGCGGCGCAAAGCTTTGAAAGCCACCAAGGCCTGACGGTTACCGGCGCTTGGCGGAAGTACACCGCCGACATTCCGGTCAACAGCCTGTTCGTGCCGATTGCGCAGCCGAAAGCGCAGCTGGTGATGGCGCTGCTGGAGCCGCAGGCACCGGATTCCTATCTGGCTTGGGGCTTTTTCAACAACCAGTTCGAGCCCAAGGAATACATGGAGGGTTATGTGGCCGAGGAAGTGGCGCGCGACATGCTGAAAGATCCGGCCATCAAAGCCGAATTCGAGGCCAAGCTGGCGGCCGATAAAACCTTCGCGGCCTCGCCGCAGCAGCGCCTGGAGTTTTTCGCCAGAAAGCATCCGTCATGGGATGCACGCTATCAGGTGTACCCGGTCCTGCGTGCAAACACGGCGCTGAACCCTTAATCCGCCGGTTCGGTCTGGTCCGGCCACGATACGCCGATGACCGTGGCCCGGTAGGCATGCCAGGCCGAGAACGCCAGCCACGGCATGATCACGATGAACGCCAGGTAGCCGGTGGCGAAGCCCAGCGCGGTCAGCGCGACGATGCACAGCGCCCAGACCAGCATGGCCGGTTTGTTGCGCAGCACGGCATATACGCTCGACAGACAGGCGGTCACCATATCGGCCTGCTTGTCGACGATCATCGGCAGGGAGAACGCGGCGCTGGCGAAGATCAGCAGGGCGAAACCGGTGCCGATCAGGCTGCCCACCGCCAGAAACTGCATCAGCACCGCACGCTCACCCTCTTCCACCGGAAAGAACGCGTACAGCATCATGCCGGAACGCGACCAGATGAACAGCACCACCAGCAGGATCATGGCGTAAACGCCGCCTTGCCCGATGTCCTGCAGCATATGCCTGACCGAGCGCCGGAAACTGACCGCTTTGCCCGCTTCAAGGTCCCTGCTGACCGAATGCAGGCCGACCGCCAGCATCGGCGCGATGAAGATGAAGCCGGACAGCAGGGCCGCCAGCAGGGCGAACTTGCCCAGCCACCAGGCGAACGCCGACACCGCCCAGCTGACCACGAAGATGATCAGGCCATAGCCGAAGGCGATGCGTTTGGCCGCTTTCAGGTCCCGCCAGCCGCGCCCCAGCCAGGTGAATGCCGCATTCCACGGCAGATCATGGCACTCGGCGACGAACGGCAGGTTTTCGGGCTGTTCGGTCATCGGTTCAGGCCTTGAACAGCACGCTGCAGCAGGTGACCGCGCCTTCGGCCTTCTGCAGCTCGGCCACATCGACCGTGTGCACCGTAAATCCCGCCGCTTGAACAAGCGCCTGGGTTTCCGGGAAATTCGACGGCATCAGGATATCGGCATGGATACGCACCACATTGGCCGCGTGCGGCTCGCTTTCAGCCACAAGAATTTGCCGGTAGTCTTTGAAATAACCCGCATCCACCCACTCCGGATTGATCAGCACGGTGTCGTCGGACAGCGCGGTGACTGAAGATTTCAGATGCAGGCAATCGTGCATCGGCACAGCGGTGACCGAATAGCCGTAAGGCGCGAGGATGCCGGCCAACTGGTCGATCGCCGCTTGATTGCTGCGCGCAGACAAGCCCACGAATACCCGCTTGCCGATGCGCAATACATCGCCGCCGTCGAGGGTGCCCGGCTCGGTGATGTGCGCGATGATCTCCCGGTATTTCCGGAACGCAGCCTCGATGCTGGCCACTTCCGCGCGCCGGCTTAATGCACCGGGGCGGGTCATCACCGCCAGTTCATCGAACAGCAGCGCAGTGTCTTCCACGAACACCGAATCCGGCAACGCCGGTTCGGCCGGCAACTCGATCACTTTGGCTCCCAATTTGTTCAGCAAATCCACGTAGTCGATATGCTGCAGATGCGCCATGGCAACATTGATCGGCTCGCGTCCGATGAAGCTCAGCTCGCAATCGGCGATGGCGGGGCTGACAGCGCGGCAGAGGGCGTGGATTGAAGTCATTTGTCGATTCCCCGTTATTGTTTCAGTGCATCGCGCCAATTGGCCAAGGGCAGACCTTGCGCTTTGCAGAACTTGATTGTGCCCGATTCCTTAAGATAGGTTTCCACCTGCTTTGCTTCCGTGGCACTGACTTTAGCTTCCCGGGATCCGGCGATTGAGACCATTCGCTGTTTTGCACTGAGTTCTGATACATCTATCAGCGCACGAATTTCCTCTGTCATCACCAAGAAATAGCGGCGCGTGTCATCGCTCAGCACCATCGGATGGCCCAATGCCAACAGCCGCCGGACCAATTGATTGGCTTCATCACTTTGATTCTGCGCTCTTGTGATCCGAGCGCTGATATTACCGTATATGACTTGCCGATCTTGGGGAAAACGTGCGGCGGTACCATCGGCAACCAACGAATCCCAAACCGGAAACATCTGCGATCGCGCCGGTATGCGTATAACCCAACGGATACTGGTACCATCATCGACATGAACCGTGACCGGATCCCAGACACTCCCGCTTTTTACCAGCTTCTGGCTTAATGCCGACAGTTGCGCCTCCGCACACGGCGCTATGACGACCTGTTCTGCCGCAACAGTAAACACATACGATAAATCGGACTGCAAACGCACCTCGCCATCACGCACCTTGTTTTGCCAGCTCCAGTTCTGCACGGCTTCATTAGCAGCTAAAGCAATAACCACACCAAGCACCACGATGACGATTTCACTCCAGAACGCCTTCCAGCCCATGGCCGGCGAAAAACGGCCCCAGCGGGAGCGGTAGCCGGCTTCTGTCTTTGGCGCAATGTCGTCAGGTGTCATTCGGCATTCAATGCGTAATCTATCGCTGCACAAACCGCCGCCACCTGCGCCGCGTTGCAGATTTCAGGCGTGGCGCGTGGGCTGTCGGGGTACACCTCGGTGGTGGTGGTGAAGCGCGCATCAGTCATGCCGGCGCACAGGCCCAGGGCTTTGTAGTCATACAGAATCACGCCCGGCGCCACCACCGTTGAGCCGATGATCTCGCCCTTGGCATCGCTCGGGGCGATGTGGGTGACTTGCGCCACCGCGGCATTGACCGCGTTCTGGAAATCCAACTGCGGGTTCTTTTCGTCGCCGCACAGGTAGAAGCCGTCGGGGATTTCGCCGGGCACGAACGGCTTGCCGTCACGGGCGGCCAGTGCCGGGCGGAATTCGGTTTCGTCCGAGTCGGTGGTTTCGTGCAAATCAATATGCACCAACACCCTGCCCTGTAACGGTGCCAACAAACGCATCAGCGCGGCGGATTCTTGCGTTCCGCCCTGCCCGGTAAACGAACGGTTCGGGTCGAGCGCTTCGGCATTCCAGCGCTGCACGCATTCATAGGCCCAGGGGCTCACGCACGGCGCCACCAGCAGATTGACGAAACCGGCGTAGCTTTCCGCGCGCTGATCCAGGAAATCCAATGCGCCCTGCACACCGCTGGTTTCGTAGCCGTGCACACCTCCGGTCACTAGCACGATTGGCAAGTCATCATGCCATTCGCGGCTTTTCAAGGCCAGTAGTGGGAAGTGCTCACCCGAGTAATCGAGTTGCCCGTATTCCACCACATCAAAACGGAAGCCGAGCAGTTCAATCCGACTCAGCACCTCATCGGCGTAGCTGCGTTGTTTAACGCGGGAGCCGAGCCAAGTGGCGCGGTCGGTGGGGGTCCAGGCTCCAACACTAACCCCACTCATGCCGCCAGCCTATTCAACTTGGCTAACCGATCACCAAGCGCTAAATGCGCTTCTTCCAAATCATAATCGGCCTGCAGGCCCAGCCAGAAGCGCTCGCTGGTGCCCAGCGTTTTGGCCAGGCGCACAGCGGTATCGGCGCTTACACCACGCTTTCCGAGCACAATTTCGTTGATGCGCCGCGGCGGCACGCCGGCAGCGCGCGCCAATGCGTTCTGGCTGATGTTCATGGGCAGCAGGAATTCCTCAAGAAGGATTTCGCCGGGATGGATGTTGGGCAGTTTTTTCTTCATGTCAGTGATAGTCCACGATTTGAACCTCATATGCATCGCTTTCCTTCCATCGGAAGCAGATGCGCCATTGATCGTTGATTCGGATGCTGTGCTGGCCTTTGCGGTCACTCCGCAGGGCTTCCAAACGATTCGCAGGTGGAATACGCAGGTCATCCAGCGTAGCCGCGCTGTTCAGCATCCTCAATTTGCGGCGGGCAACCGACTGGATATCTCCGGGCAAGCGCCGCGAGGCCTCACCAGCCCAGATTTTTTCGGCTTCCTTATCCGCAAAACTTCGAATCATG
>DATMWF010000088.1:0-8766 GCA_035562675.1 Arenimonas sp.
CAAGGTCACATAAATCCTTGCATGGATTCACAAGAAGAAACCCCGCCGGAGCGGGGTTTCGTTAGTTACGCAGCGTGTTGCCTAGTCCCGTTCCAATCAGGAAATGATACGGTCCAGGAAGGATTTCACGCCATCGAAGAAGCCGCTGGATTTCGGCGAATGCTTGGCACCTGCTTCACCCTCGAAAGTCGCCTCGAACTCCTGCATCAACTCGCGCTGGCGCGCGGTCAGGTTGACCGGCGTTTCGACCGTCACGCGGCACAGCAGGTCGCCGGTGCTGTTGCTGCGCACCGATTTCACACCCTTGCCGCGCAGCCGGAACACTTTTCCGGTCTGGGTTTCGGCCGGCACTTTCACCAGCGCCTCGCCCTGCAGGGTCGGCACGATCAACTCGGCTCCCAAGGCCGCCTGCGAGAAGCGGATCGGTACGTCGCAGTAAAGGTCGTTGCCGTCACGCTGGAATATCGGGTGCTCGCGCACATGGACTTCGACGTACAGGTCGCCGGCCACGCCGCCGGCCGGGCCGGCTTCGCCCTCGCCCTGCAGACGGATACGGTCTTCGTTGTCGACGCCGGCCGGGATCTTGACCTGCAGAACCTTCTGGCTCTGCTTGCGGCCCTGCCCGTGGCAGGACTTGCAGGGCTTGGCGATGGTTTCACCGCGTCCGCCGCAGCTTGGGCACGGCTGCTGCATGGCGAAGATGCCGCGCTGCATGCGCACCTGGCCGCGGCCTTTGCAGGTCGAACAGGTTTCCACCTTGCGGTCTTCCGAACCGGTGCCGTCGCAGGCCTCGCATTCCAGCAGGGTCGGGATGTCGATCTGCTTCTCGACGCCGAACACCGCTTCCTCAAGGTCGAGCTCCATGACGTAGCGCAGGTCGGAACCGCGGCGCGGGCCGCGTTGGGCACGTCCGCCGCCGAAGATGTCCCCGAAGATGTCCCCGAAGATATCCCCCATGTCGGCATAGCCCTGCCCGCCGCCACCGCCCATGCCATGCTCGAAAGCGGCGTGGCCGTGTGCGTCATAGGCGCGGCGCTTGTTGGCGTCGCTGAGCGTTTCGTAGGCTTCCTTGGCTTCTTTGAAGGCGTGCTCGGATTTGCTGTCATCCGGATTGCGGTCAGGATGGTGCTTCATCGCCAGGCGCCGGTAGGCTTTCTTCAGTTCTTCTTCCGAAGCGCTTTTTGAAACGCCCAACACTTCATAAAAATCACGCTTGCTCATAAACACTCACCGGTAAACATGGAGAAACCCACGCCAGCGGGCTGGCCGATGGCGTGGGTCGTTTTCAGGACGATTACTTCTGGTCGTCTTTGACTTCGGTGAACTCGGCATCCACCACGTCGTCATTGGCCTGCTGCGGAGCGGCCTGCTCGGCGCCGCCCTGGTCGCCGGCGGAAGCCGCGGCATACAGCGCCTGCGCCGCCTGCGAGAGGGCCTGGGTTTTCGCTTCGATCTGCGCCTTGTCGTCGCCTTTCATCGCGGTTTCCAGGTCGCTCAGCGCGGATTCGATCGCACCCAGCTGTTCGCCCGGCACTTTCGAGCCGTGTTCGTTGATCGCGGTGCGCGTGGTATGCACGGCCGCGTCCGCCATGTTGCGGGCGGTGACCAGCTCATGGAATTTCCGGTCTTCCTCGCGGTTGGCTTCGGCGTCACGCACCATCTGCTGGATTTCCTCCTCGCTCAGGCCGGAACCGCCCTTGATCTCGACGCGCTGTTCCTTGCCGTTCTTCTTGTCCTTGGCAGACACGTGGATGATGCCGTTGGCGTCGATGTCGAAGCTGACCTCGACCTGCGGCATGCCGCGCGGCGCGGCATCGATGCCGGTCAGGTCGAAGCGGGCCAGCGACTTGTTGAAGCGGGCCTGTTCACGCTCGCCCTGCAGCACATGCACGGTGACCGCGCTCTGGTTGTCTTCGGCGGTCGAGAACACCTGCGAAGCCTTGGTCGGGATGGTGGTGTTCTTTTCGATGATCTTGGTGAACACGCCGCCCATGGTTTCGATGCCCAGGCTCAGCGGGGTCACGTCGAGCAGCAGCACGTCCTTCACGGTTCCGGCCAGCACGCCGCCCTGCACGGCCGCGCCGATGGCGACGGCTTCGTCCGGGTTGACGTCCTTGCGGGGTTCCTTGCCGAAGAACTCGGCGACCGCAGCCTGCACTTTCGGCATGCGGGTCATGCCGCCGACCAGGATCACTTCGGCGATATCGGCCGGACGCAGGTTGGCGTCGTTCATGGCGGTGCGGCAGGGCTCGATGGTTTTCTTGACCAGGTCCTCAACCAGGGCCTCCAGCTTAGCGCGGGTCAGCTTGATGTTCAGGTGTTTCGGACCCGAGGCGTCGGCGGTCACGTACGGCAGGTTGATGTCGGTCTGCTGCGAGCTGGACAGCTCGATCTTGGCGCGTTCGGCGGCGTCTTTCAGGCGCTGCAGGGCCAGCGGATCGTTGCGCAGGTCGATGCCCTGCTCCTTCTTGAATTCCTCGACCAGGAAATCGATGATGCGGAAGTCGAAGTCTTCGCCGCCCAGGAAGGTGTCGCCGTTGGTGGCCAGCACTTCGAACTGCTTCTCGCCGTCGATTTCGGCGATCTCGATGATCGAGACGTCGAAGGTGCCGCCGCCCAGATCGTATACGGCGATCTTGCGGTCGCCGCCTTTCTTGTCCAGGCCGTAGGCCAGGGCGGCCGCGGTCGGCTCGTTGATGATGCGCTTGACTTCCAGGCCGGCGATGCGGCCGGCGTCCTTGGTGGCCTGGCGCTGGCTGTCGTTGAAATAGGCCGGCACGGTGATCACCGCTTCGGTCACCGCTTCGCCCAGATAGGCTTCGGCGGTCTTCTTCATTTTTTCCAGCACCCGCGCGGAGATTTCCTGTGCGGCCATCAGTTTGCCGTCGGAGGTCTGCACCCAGGCATCGCCGTTTTCATGCGCGACGATGCCGTACGGCACCAGGCCGATGTCTTTTTTCACTTCGGCGTCGGTGAATTTGCGGCCGATCAGGCGCTTCACCGCATAGAAGGTGTTTTTGGGGTTGGTCACGCTCTGGCGCTTGGCCGAGGCACCGACGATCACTTCACCGTCTTTGGTGAAGGCGACGATCGATGGCGTGGTGCGGTCGCCTTCCGAGTTTTCGATGACCTTGGCGACGCCGCCTTCCATCACGGAAACGCAGCTGTTGGTGGTGCCTAAGTCGATGCCGATAATCTTACCCATGGTTATTCTCCTGAAGTTTTTGAATGTGGCGTCTTGCGCCTTGGTTACTTAATAGGTACGTTTTCCGGTATTTCAAGCGCCAGCCACGACAACCAGTGCCGGACGCAGCAGGCGTTCGTTCAGCAAATAGCCTTTCTGGAACACCTGGACGACCGAATCCGGCGCTGAATCGCCTTCCGGGGCGCGGCTGATGGCCTGATGATGTTCCGGATTGAAGGTCTCGCCGATCGGATCGATGCGCTGCAGGCCGTTATCGGCGGCGACTTTCAGCAGCTGCTTGAAAGTCAGCTCCAAGCCGTCGCGCAGCGGGCTGGGTTCGGCGCCTGCGGCCGCCAGGCCGGCGTCCAGGCTGTCCAGCACCGGCAGCAGGTCGCCCAACAGGCGTTCATTGGCGAATTTACGCGCCATGTCCACATCACGCACCAGGCGCTTGCGCTGGTTTTCGAGCTCGGCACGCTCACGCAGGCGTTCTTCCTGCATCTGCGCCACGGCGGCCTTGAGTTGTTCCAGATCAGCCAGAAGCTGCTGTTGGCTGTCATTGTCGGACTGCCCGGCGGCATCCGATGTTTCCGGGGATTCGTTGTTTGTGTGCATTATTGATCCATGAAAAACCGCCCGAAACCCGGGCACTGAATCCTATGTGGGGGTGCCTATTCCAGTTTCAAGGCATCGCCGAGCAATTCCGCGGTGGCTTTCACGATCGGGATGACCCGCTCGTAGGGCATGCGGGTCGGCCCGATGACGCCCAGAACACCCAATACCTGACCTTGGCTGGAATACGGCGCGGTGATCACCGTGCACGAACGCAGCGGCGCCAGGCCGCTCTCTTCCCCGATGAATACCCGGACGCCGTCGGCCTTGGAACAGCTGTCCAGCAGTCCGAGGATCTCGCGCTTCCGGGAAAACGCCTCGAACAGGCTTTTCAGGCGCTCCATGTCGGACAGGCCATGCATGCCCATCAGACGGGTCTGACCGGACAGGAGCATCTCGTCCGGCTTGGTGTCGGCCACCATCAACTGCTGGGAGATGTCCAGGGCGGCGTTGAGCAGCTGGTCCAGCTCGGTTTTGGCCTGCCGTATGTCGGCCAGCAGCTGGTTCCGGATCTGCGCGAAACTGCGGCCCGAGAAATGCCGGTTGAGGTAATTGGCGGCCTGTTCAAGGTCCTGCGCCGAAAAGGCACGCGGCAGCTGCACGATGCGGTTCTGCACTTCATTATCGGGGAACACCAGGATGACCAGCACCCGTTGGTCGTCCAATGCCACGAAATCGATGTGCTTGAACGCGGACTCCAGCCGTTGCGGCACGGTCACCACGCCGACGAACTGGCTCATCGCCGACAGCATCTCGCTGGCCTGCGACAGCAGCATCTGGGTGCTGACGCCCGGCGCCATCTGCTCGCGCAGGCGGTTGATTTCGGTCTCGCGCAAGGGCTCGATCTCCAGCAGCGAATCGACGAACACGCGGTACGCCTGCGAGGTCGGGACCCGTCCGGCCGAGGTATGCGGCGCGGCCAGCAGGCCGACGCTTTCCAGGTTGGCCATGATGTTGCGGATGGTGGCCGGGCTGACTTCCAGCCCGGCAAGGCGCGCCAGGGAACGGCTGGCGACCGGTTCGCCGTCGCGGATGTGCTGTGCGATCAGGGCGTGAAGCAGGCGGCTGGCGCGTGGGTCGAGGGAAGTCATCATACTCATTAGATTAGGGCATACCGGCCGGTTGACAAGCCCAATCGGCTTTTTCCGATGAATTTTTAAGGATCGACTTCGTTTTTTCAAGGCCATTTAAGGCAAAATAGCAGGCATGTTACTGCACATGAGCCTGAAAGATTTTGCCGTGGTATCGGCCAGCCAGCTGGCGTTTTCGCCGGGCTTTACGGTCGTCACCGGCGAAACCGGCGCCGGCAAATCGCTGTTGGTGGATGCCTTGCTGTGCCTGACCGGCACCCGCGCCGAAGGCGGCATGGTGCGGCACGGCGCCGAACGTGCCGAGCTGTCGGCCGAATTCGGCCTGGGCGATGCCCCCGAAGCCCTGGCATGGCTGCAGCACAACGCCTATGACGACGGCCAGGACTGCCTGATACGCCGGGTGATCCGCGCCGACGGCGGCTCCAAGGCCTGGATCAACGGCCGTAACGCAACGCTCTCGCAGCTGGCCGAACTCGGCGCCTGCCTGCTCGAAATCCATGGCCAGCATGAACAGCAGAGCCTGCTCGAACGGCGCAAGCAACTTGGCCTGCTGGACGACTTCGGACAAACCGCCAACATGGCCAAATCCGTGCAGCAGGCCTACCGCCATTGGCTGGACCTCCGCCAGCAGCTTGACGCCCTGCAGGCCCGCGGCGATGTCAGCGAACGCATCGATTACCTGCAGCACCAACTGGCCGAACTGTGCCGCCAGCCCCTGGAACCGGAACTCATTGAAACCGCGCTCACACGGCACAAACGGCACAGCCAATCGGCGCAGCTGATGGCCGCCTGCTCCAGCGCCGCACAATTGCTCGATGGCGATGACGGTGGCTCTGCGCTGGGCTTGCTGCGCGCCGGCATGGTCCAGATCGGACGCTGGCAGGACAGCGACGCGGGCTTGGCTGAAGTGCATGGCATGCTGGCGTCGGCCGACGTCCAGATGAAAGAGGCCCTGTCGCAGCTTCGCCATCTGCAGGAGGGCATCGAACTCGACCCGGCGGAAATCGCCGAGCTTGAAGCGCAGCTTTCGCACTGGCATGACCTGTCGCGCAAGCACCGCGTGCCGCTGGAGCAGTTGCACGGAAAATCCGCCGAACTGGATGCCGAACTCGAGCAGTTGCACGGCGCCGGGGAAAAGTCCGAGCGTCTGGGCATCGAATTGACGGCCGCGGCACAGACCTGGCGGCAGGCCGCCGAATCGCTGAGCCAGGCACGCCATAAGGCCGCTGAGGCACTGTCCGCCGCGGTCAGCGCCTTGATGGACGAATTGGGCATGTCCGGCGGGCGCTTCGTGGCCATGCTCGAGGCCAATGACGGTGATGCGCCGCAGGCCCATGGCCTGGAACGCTGCGAATTCCTGGTGTCGGCCAACCCCGGCCAACCGCCGCGCGCACTGCGCAAGGTGGCTTCAGGCGGCGAACTGGCGCGTATCAGCCTGGCCATCGAAGTGGCGACCCTGGGCCTGGATCCGACGCCCACCATGGTCTTCGACGAAGTCGACTCCGGCATCGGCGGCGCCGTGGCGGAAGTGGTCGGCCAGAAACTGCGCGCGCTCGGCAAGGGCTGCCAGGTGCTCTGCGTGACCCACCTGGCGCAGGTCGCCAGCCTGGGCCATCAGCATTACCAGGTCCATAAGATCATCGGCAACGACAGCACCGAAAGCCTGGTGACGGTACTGGACGATGAACGGCGCGTCGCGGAAATCGCCCGCATGATGGGCGGCAAGGCGCTGTCGCCGCAGACTTTGGCGCATGCCAAGGCCATGCTGGACCATGCGCAGTCGTCGTGACGGTCTCTCTGGACGGTTCTTAAGGGTCAGGCTTTTTTAGGGCGTACGTACAGGACCAGGCTGTGGTCCTCTATTTCGTATCCGTGCGCTGAAGCGATCTGCTTCTGCAGGGACTCGATTTCCGGGCTGGTGAATTCGATGACCTTTCCGCTTTCGACGCAGACCATGTGGTCATGGTGCTGTCCGCGGTCAAGCTCATACACCGCCTGGCCACCCTCGAAATTATGCTTTTCGACCAGACCGGCGGCCTCGAACTGGGTCAGCACGCGGTAAACGGTGGCCAACCCGATGTCTTCGCCGTCGGTCAGCAGACGGCGGTAAAGGTCTTCGGCGCTCAGGTGATGGACGCCTTCGGAACCCAGGATTTCCAGGATACGGATCCGCGGGTGGGTGACCTTCAGGCCCAATTTCTTGAGATCATCGGTTTCCATTGACATTGCCTTGCAACTTTTTATCGCATTTTCAGTCGAACCCTAGTGTATCATTGAAGGTCAGATTAATCCGTGAATAACGCCATGCGCCCTGTATTTTCCTTAGCCCTAGCCAGCCTGCTGCTGTCAGCCTGCAGCACCATCTACAAGCAACCGGTGTTCCAGGGCAATCTTCTCGATAAAGCCAATGTCGAGCAGGTCGCCGCCGGCATGAGCCGCCAACAGGTATTCGCCCTGCTCGGCTCGCCCTCGGTGGAGGACCCTTTCCACCAAGACCGCTGGGATTACATCGCCTCGCAGCGCCGTGACCACGAGGCGACGGTGATCAAGACCTACACCGTCTATTTCGACGGCGACAAGGTGGTACGTTGGGAAGGTGACTATTTTGCCGAGCAGGACGCCCAGCTGGCCGCCGAAATGGCCAAGTTCGGCAACCTTCCCAAAGACAAAGACAAGAAGAAGCGCTGATCAGCGCTTCGGCTTTTTAAGCGGGTTCATGGCCGCACGCTGGCGCCGGTTGTCCTTGGGGTCGCGGAGCAAGGGCCTGAGCACCTCGATACGGTCAAGGTCATGCAGGCGGTCAGCGGGTTTCACGCGCTGGCCGAATACCGCCAACCGCCCGGAATCGACCACCAAACCATCCGGGAACAGCGATCTGTCCAGCAGCGCCAAGACCTGCTGTACGGTACTGTCCTTCGGCACACGCAGTTCCTGCCGCCAGTATGTATCCGGCAACGCGAATACGACCTGGACCTGAATCGAATCAGTCTTCACGGTCGGCCTGCTTGCAGAAATCATCGACCATTTTATCGGCCAGCCCCTGAAACCCCATGGCGAAGGCCGGCGCCAGCAGGTTGCTGGCCTCGAAATCCAGGCTGAGACTGACTTTGCAGGCGTCTTCGCTCAATGCGTGGAAAACCCATTCGCCGCGCAGGTGCTTGAAGCCGCCCTCCTCCAGCTGCATGGTGATGCGGTGCGGTGTTTCAAGGGTATTGCGCGTGGTGAAAGCGCTGCGGATGCCGGCGATGCGCAGCTCCAGGCGGGCGCGCATCAGATCATCGCTTTGTTCGAGCACTTCCGAGGAGGAGCACCACGCGAACCAGACCGGATAGCGTTCGACGGCGTTGACCAGGTCGAACATGCGCTTGGCGGAGTGGCGGACCAGGGCGTGACGGTGGATTTGCGGCATGACAGCTTCCTGAAACCTAAGGAAATAAGCGACAATAGCGGTATGTCGAATACTAAGTCCGTTAAGAATACCGCAAGCGAGGGTCAGAAAACGATCGCCTTGAACAAAAGCGCGCGCCATGAGTACCACCTGGAATCCCGCTATGAAGCCGGCATCAGCCTGCAGGGCTGGGAGCTGAAGGCCATACGCGCAGGGCGATTGAACATGGGCGAAAGCTATGCGGTGGTCAAGAGCGGTGAAATCCTCTGGTTCGGCGCGCAGATCACGCCTCTGTTGCAGGCCTCCACCCATGTCATCGCCGACTCCCGCCGCACGCGCAAGCTGCTGCTGCACCGCAGCGAGATCGACAAGCTGGTCGGCAAGGTCGAGCGCGACGGCTATACCCTGATTCCGACCGCCTGCTACTGGAAAGGCAACAAGGTCAAACTGGAAATCGCGTTGGCCAAGGGCAAACAGGCCCACGACAAGCG
>DATMWF010000089.1:0-4444 GCA_035562675.1 Arenimonas sp.
ACGCAGACGCCGAACAGCAGGAACATGCCCAGAACGGCGAAGGTCATTTTCAGTAGCGGGTTTTTCGGCTTGTTGGGACGGGCCAGCAGCAGTCGGTGAAATAGGATGCGCATACTTGTGCTATATATCTAAGGAGAAATAAGTATGAAGAGTGTCTGCATGGAAAGTGTAAATTGTTTGTTAATTCCGCTAAACGAGTTGCCTGAAGGCGGACCGCATGCGTTCAACGCCTTGATTGCCGGAAACGAGGTGCCCCTGATTGTGGTGCGAAGTTCATCACAGTTCAGCGTATATCTCAATCAATGCCCGCATCAGGGACGCCGGCTTGATTACGCCCCGGGCCAGTTCCTGACCAAGTCAGGCAACATCATCTGCGCGGCGCACGGCGCGACCTTCGCGCTGGCGTCGGGGCTGTGCGTGCAAGGCCCGTGCCGGGGTGAATCCTTGCGGAGCCTGCCGGCGGAACTGCACGACGGCCGCTTGCAGGTGGATGTCTCGGGCCTGGCCTGAGTCAGAACATCAGGTTCACGGCGACCAGGGCCACGGCCATGTAAATCACGGTGATCGGCAGGCCGTTGCGCCAGAGCTCACGGGTCTGGTAGCCGGCCGGACCGACGATCATGGATATGACCGGGTTGGAATGGCTGATGAAATTGTTCGAAGCGCACAAAGCGGCCAGGAAGGCATAGGCCATCGGCTGGCCGTTGGCCGCCAGCGCGATGTTGATCGCCATCGGCACCATCACCACCGTCGCGCCGACATTGCCGACCACCAGGGCCAGCAGGGTGGTGAACAGGGCCACGCAGGCTTGGATGACCCAGTCCGGCACGCCCTCGCCGAGCTGCTCGATGCTGTGCTGCGCCAGCCAGTTGGCGGCACCGGTGGAATCCATGGCGATGCCCAGCGGAATCAGGCAGGCCATGGTGAACACCGTTTTCCAGCTGACTGCCGCATAGGCTTCGTCCATGTTCAGCACGCCGCTGATGATCATCGCGATGGCGCCGCCCATCAGCGCGATCGGCAACGGCACCAGGGTGGACAGCGCCAGCAGCATGCTGCAGGTGAAGATGCCCAGCGCGACGCGCAGTTTATGCGGGCGCTGTTCGGCTTTCGGGTAATCGGTGATGATCACGAAATCGCGGTCGTTGCTGGCCTGATTCAGGTCGCTCCAGTTGGAGTGGAACACCAGGATGTCGCCGGAACGGATCGGCAGGTGGCGGATGTTCCTGCGCAGGATCTTGTTGTCGCGGTTGATCGCCAGCAGGCTGATGCCGTAACGCTTGCGCAGGCGCAGATCGGCCTGCGTGCGTCCGATGAACGGCGAGTTGGTGGGGATCACCGCTTCCGAAATGCCGGACTGCGCGGGGTTGAACAGGTCGCCCAGCACCCTCAGCCGCTGGGAGAACTTCAGGTGCTTGCTGTGCGCGTAGGCCAGTACGTGCTCATGGGTGCCCATCACGCCGATCACGCTGCCGACCCACAGGCGTTCGTCGGCCGGCGGCGCCATGCGGGATTCGTTGCCGGCGTGCAGGGCCAGCAGCAGCGGTGCGCCGATCTCCGCCTCGGCATCGCCGATGCTCATGCCGACCAGGCCGCTTTCGGGCGTGACCACCAGTTCGTACACGTCGCCTTCGATGCCGTAGGCGCTGGCGAAGTAGTGTTCGGGCGTGCTCGGGCTGACGTTGCTGCCCATGCTTTCATTGAACCAGAGGTATTTGCGGAACCGGAAATACAGGAAGCCGAACACCATCAGCACCAGTCCGATGGGCAGCGGCTGGAACATCGGCAACGGATTCAGCGTGGCCACGCCCGACGGCAGGTTCTGGTTGGCGGAGCGCAGCAGGTCGTTGAGCATCATCAGCGGCGAGTTGCCGATCATGGTCAGCTGGCCGCCGAGGATGATGGCGACGGCGATCGGAAACAGCAGCCGCGCCAGGCTCAGGCCGGTGCGGCTCGACAGGCGCGAGGCGACCGGCAGGAACAGCGAGGTGACGGCGGGATTCTGCATGAACCCGGACATGCCGCCGGCGACCGCGGAACTGACCAGTATCAGGCGCTGCTCGACGCCGTTTGCGCGGCGCAGCAGCCAACCGGCCAACCGGTTCAAGGCGCCGGTCCGGTCCAGGCTGGTGCTCAGGATCATCGATGCCATGACGCTGATCACGGCATTGCCCGAGAAGCCCTGGAACAGTTCCTGTTCGGAAACGATGCCGGTAAAGCCCAGGATGACCAAGGCGACCAGCGATGCGGCGTCGGCGCGGATCCGTTCGAACATCAGCATGGCGATGATGAAGCCGGTCAAGCCCAACACGATGATCATGTCCTGTGTCAGGGCGAGACTGTTCTGCATGGGCTTAGCGCTCTCCTTGCCGGATGTACAGCAGATCCCAGACGCCGTGCCCCAGGTTCAGGCCGCGGGTTTCGAAGTGCGTCTGCCGCCGCCAAGCGGGCCTCGGCACGGAACCTCCGGGGCCTGCGCTGTTGCGCAGCATGGGTTCATGGTCACAGACTTCCCACATATGCGCGACATATTCCCGCCAGTCGCTGGCCAGGTGGAGCAGTCCGCCGGGCTTCAGCTTGCGGCACAGCAGCTTGACGAAATCGGGCTGGATGATGCGCCGTTTATGGTGGCGTTTCTTGTGCCAGGGATCCGGGAAGTACACGCGGATCTCGGAAAGCGCCGCGTCGGCGATTTCATCGCGCAGCACCTCCACGGCGTCGTGCTGGTAAACGCGGACGTTTTCCAGACCATCCTGCGCGATGCCGTTCAGGGCCCGGCCGACGCCGGGCGCGTGCACTTCGATGCCGATGAAGTTGCGCTGCGGTTCGTTGTGCGCCGCGAACAGCAGCTGCTCGCCGTTGCCGAAGCCGATTTCCACCACCAGCTCGCCGGCCTGCGGGAACACGGCGCTGAAGTCCTTGACCCCGCCGGTATAGGGCAGGCAGTAGCGTTCGCCGTACTGGTCGAAGGCGCGCTTCTGCGAAGCGGTGGCGCGGCCCTGCCGGAGCACGAAACTGCGGATGCCGCGATGCGGCTTGACGGCGGTGTCTGTGTCGGAATCAGGCATCAGAAAAACAGCCCGTCCAGCGGCGAGGAGGCGTTGGCATAACGGCGCTTCGGCATGCGTCCGGCCAGGAAAGCCTCGCGGCCGGCTTCGATGGCCTTGCGCATGGCGCCCGCCATCAGGACGGGATCCCGTGCGGCGGCGATGGCGGTGTTCATCAGCACGCCGTCACAGCCGAGTTCCATGGCGATGGTGGCATCCGATGCGGTGCCGACACCGGCGTCGACCAGGACCGGTACGGTGGCGTTCTCGATGATTTCCAGCAGGTTCCACTTGTTCTGGATGCCGAGGCCCGAGCCTATCGGGGCAGCCAGCGGCATGACCGCCACGCAGCCGATCTGTTCGAGCTGCTTGGCGATGATCGGATCATCCGATGTATAGACCATGACATCGAAGCCGTCGTGCACCAGACGCTCGGCGGCCAGCAGGGTCTGGGTGACATGCGGAAATAGCGTCTTCGGATCGCCGAGCACTTCCAGCTTGACCAGTCTGTGTCCGTCCAGCAGCTCGCGCGCGAGCTGGCAGGTGCGCACGGCGTCATCGGCGTTATAGCAGCCGGCGGTGTTGGGCAACAGCGTGAACCGGTCGGGCGGCAGGAAGTCGAGCAGGTTCGGCTCACCCTTGTTCTGTCCGAGGTTGGTGCGCCGCAGCGCGACAGTGACGATTTCGGCGCCGGCCGCATCGGTGGCCAGGCGGGTCTGGGTGAAATCGGCGAATTTCCCGGTGCCGGTCAGCAGGCGCGAACGGTAGGATTTGCCGGCGATGACCAGCGGATCGTTGAGGGTTGGCGTATTCATCGGGCTATTATCGCCTGAAACGCCCGCGCGTGTAAGGCTCAGCCGCCGCCCATGGCCTGGATGATTTCCACGCGGTCGCCGGGCTGCAGCCGATGGCCGGCATGCTGGCTTTTCGGCACGATGCCGCGGTTGACCTCCACCGCAAAGCGCTGCCCGGCCAGGCCGAGCGACTGGGTCAATTCGCTGATGCTGATGTTGTCGTCGACCTGACGCGGTTCGCCGTTAAGATACAATTCCATAGCGCTTAGTTTACGATAAACGCCGGATCCAGACACGAGGGCCGCTTTTGAAAATCGCCGTATTATCGCGTCAGCCGTCCGTACACGCCAACCGCCGCTTCATGGAAGCCGGCGCGCAGCGCGGCTGCAGCGTATCCGTGCTGGATCCGCTCAGCCTGCCTCTGGTGTTCAGCGACGGCTCCGCCGGCGGCATGCCGGAACCGTCCATCGGATTCGATGCGGTGATTCCCCGCTTCAGTCCGGTCTGGCAACGCCAGGGCCGGGCCGTGCTGATGCATTGGGAATCGCGCGGCATAACCCCCTTGAACGGCGCCGACGCCATGTCGGCGGCACGTGACAAGCC
>DATMWF010000090.1:0-25904 GCA_035562675.1 Arenimonas sp.
CGGGCTCGTTGACGGCCAGCTGATTGACCATGCCGCCGCCCCAGCAGAAGCCGACAGCGCCGACTTTGCCGTTGCTGTTCGGCAGGGCTTTCAGATACGCCAAGGCAGCCCGGCCATTGGCCACCGACTGGGCGGCGTCCAACTTGGGAAACAAGGCACGGGCTTCGTCTTCATTGGCCGGTGTGCCGCCAAGCGGACTGAGGAAATCCAAGGCAAGTGCGTTATATCCCGCCAAGGCGGCGCGGCGCGTGACATCCTGGATATGCGGATTCAAACCGCGGTTTTCATGGATGACCAGCACGGAGCCGATTTTTTTCCTGGACTTGCCGGCGGGCTGCGCCAGATACCCTTTCAACGTGCCAGACGGCCCATCGAATTCAAGCAGGCGGGCGGAAATCCGCGCATCGCCCTCGGCGGTCAGGGCCGCGTGCGCGTAGTTATTCTCAAGCACGGGCAACAGGGCATAGGCCGCCGCCGAACTGCCGACCAAGGCCGCGAGGCGCTTGACGAAATCACGCCGGTCCAGGGGCGCATGGGTATATTCATCGTACAGGTCGATGATCGGCTGGTTTACCACGGGTAATTTATCGCTCATGTGTCGCCTCGTTTGAGTTGGGACAGTATCTCGGCATCGACCGACTTGAGGTGCAGGTCGCGCTGCGGAAACGGAATTTCGATGCCGGCCTGCAGCAGCGCGTCGTGTATGCCCACCGCCATGCCGCTGCGCACGAAAACGGAATCATCGAAGTTATCGGTCCAGGCCCGCACGCTGAACTCCAGGGCATTGGGGCCGAAGCCTGTAAACAGAACGGTAGGCGCCGGGTTCTTGCTCACGCCGGGCGCACTGTCGGCGACCTGGGCCAGCAGCGCGAGCACTTTGTTGGGGTCACTGCCGTAGGCCACGCCGACCGGGATGTCGATACGGCGCTTGTCGCTGCTGAGCGTCCAATTGATCATCTTTTCCGACAGCAGCATGCCGTTCGGTACGATCACGTCAGCGCCTTCGAATGTGGTCAGTGTGGTGGCGCGCATGCCGATTTCGCGGACCCTGCCGACGGTGCCGGACAGTTCGATGGTGTCGCCCGGTTGCACCGGGCGTTCCACCATCAGAATCAGGCCCGACACGAAGTTGTTGATCACGGTATTCAGGCCGAAGCCGATGCCGACGCTGAGCGCGCCGAGCACGAGGGTCAGCTGCGACATCTGGAAACCCGCCGCGGACAGTGCGAAAACCAGCCCGAGCAGCAGCAGTGTGTAGTACGACAGCGTCGATACGCTGTTGGCGACGCCCCGCGGCAGGTCCATGTTCGACAGGACGTCTTCGGACAGCACGCCACGGATCGTTTTCGCCACCCAGAACGACAGATAGACTGTGACGAAGAACAGCAGGATGCCGCCCAGCGTGATCGAAACGCTGCCATAGCCGATTTCAAATGACGTCAGCGACTTCATGGCGGCAATCAGCGGCAACAGGATACGGAAACTGTAAAGGCTCCCGTACGCCCAAGTTAAGACCAGGACGAGGTTGAAAAGGCGTGAAACCACCTCCATCAACCCCCCGGCATGCTGGGTCTGCGATTTGAGCTTCTCCACGGTCGAGCGCAGCAGGAAGCGCGTGAAGGCGCGGATGACCGTGCTGACCGCATACAAGAACAGGCCGAGATAGGCGCTGTTGAGCGTCGCATCGGTCAACATGGCCGCCAATGTGACGTTGCCGATCACGTTCGCCACGATGGCGGTCACCATGACCGCTGCGCCGGCGGCTGACAGGCCGCGCATGACCCTTAACAGCCGCGTCGATCCGGTTTTAATCCGCTGTGCGATGCGGTACAGCAGCCACAGCAGGGTGGCCAGCATCAGGAAGTCGTTGACCAGCACGAGAATGCGGAAAATCCAGGACAGGTTCGAAACCATCTGGGCGAAAAGATTGATCAGGAAAAACAGGGCCGTGGCGTACATCCAGTTACCGACGCTGTCCAGCAGACGTTTTGGCTGCAGGCGCATGACCGGAAGCCAGGCGATGATCAGAAGGAACTTAAGCCTGAGCACCGGTCCATTGATCTGCAGCAGCAGCAGGCCCATGATGCTAAGCAGCAGCCAGGCTGAAATTGGACGGGTCAGGGTCTTGCGGTAATCCTCCAGCCGGGCGTCACTGCTCAGCAGCGCCCTGGCCTGCCGTGCCAGCCAGAGCAGCAGCGGGAGGAAAAGCAGCGAAATGAACATGTACAGGTTGTTCTTGTCCCGGGAGACGTCGTCGTAGGCCTTGATGAACGCCAACTCGGCCTTCAGCCCGTTGGTGAGGGTTTCAGTGCCCTCTTTGGGCTGTTTGGCGTTATGGGCATAGGCGGCGAAAAGGTTTTCGGAATCAACGCGCCAAAGGCCGCGGTCGATCTGCGAAATGCGGTCCTGCACATTGGCAAGGCCTTTGTCGACCCGGCTCTGCAGGAGTCCGGCGTCACGGCCAAGATCCAGGACCTGGGATAACGGAACGGAAACGGCACGCTCGGTCTGGTCGAATTCCGCCAGCAGCTCGTCGATGCTGCGCTGCATTGCCGGCACGAGCAGCTCACCGGACAGTTGGCGCGTCGCCAGCCAAAGCTCGCGTTTTTGAGCCAGCGCCGCGGCATCCTCCGACAGTGGCCGCGCGGCGGACTGCAGGTCTTTCTGCCAACGGCTCAGTTCGAGAGCCACAAACCGTAGATGACGTTCCAACGCCGTCAATCCGGACAGCGGTATGCCTTCAAGCTGCGACGGCGATGTTTTTCGCACCAGCGCATCGGCATTGGCTTTGAGCGTCGCCAGTTCATTGGCCCGGGCCGACCGGCCTGAAACCCCGGTACTGTGTTGCATCATGTCCTGGACCAGGCGCTGGTCGTTCTCGATCTGCCGTGGAATGTCGGCGATCGGCACGGTGGCGGGCACAACGGGCGTTTCGGCCACAGGCTCTGCCGCCTTGGGCAGCCCCGGAATCTGGGCGTGCGCGGCACCGGATGCCAACAGCAGCGTAAGTAGGCATCGTGAAAGGATCGAAGCGAAACTCAAGGCAACCTCCGGGCAACCAGCATGGTGGCGGTCATTTGCTCAAGGCAGCCATAAAAAAGCATTCTGCATTCCCCTGACTGCCCGAGGGCTGGTGATTCCTGGATGATATCCGACATGCTTGAATTCTATATGATAACCCGGACAAATATCATCCGAAACAGCATGATCTGCGGTGACTGGATCTCAAACAGGCGGCTTCAGCGCGGTTGTGAAAAAACGCCGGAGCTTCTCGGCTTTGGGCTCGGATACCCCGCGGATGTAGGGTTGGTCAGGATTGCGCGAGGCGTAATCGAAGTGATAACGCTCGGCCGGATAAAACTCCTGCCCCGGCTCGACGGTGGTGGCGATGGGCGCCAGGAACACGCCTGTCCCGGAAAGCTGCCGGATGTAAGCACGGGCGCAGCGTTCCTGGGCGGCGTCTAACGGGAAAATGGCCGATCGGTACTGGCTGCCGATGTCGTTGCCCTGCCGGTTGAGCTGGGTGACGTCATGCGCCACGGCGAAGAACACCCGCAATAAGCTGCCGAATGAGATACGGACTGGATCGTACGCGATGCGGATGGCTTCCGCATGGCCGGTCACCCCGGTGCACACGGCCTCGTAATTGGCACGTTCCGGGCGGCCGCCGGCATATCCGGGCTCGATTCCGACGACGCCATCAAGCTGTTTGAACACGGCTTCGGTGCACCAGAAGCAACCGCCGGCCAAGATGGCCACACCCAGGTCGCCGGCCTGCGGCACGCCTTCATCAGGAGCCGGGACCTGATCGGGCAGCACCGAAATATTCAATCCAGGGATGGCACAGACGTTCATCATTCACAATTCCTTACGGTACTGGCCCCATACTATTTCTGACAAGACCGGTATTACATGTTGAAAGCTTTTTTGTAAGCATACAAGGTTACGCGCGACTAATCCGTGAAGGACCGTGCCCGCGGCCCGACCCGCGTTACCACAAACCTATCCAAAGGAATGCCGATGTCCGCCGATGACCTGATCCTACCCTCCGAAATCACCCCCGAGTCCGTCTACCTCAGGCGGCGTGAACTGATCGGCGCCGGACTGGCGGCCCCTTTGATGGCATTGGCAGGCTGCACGGAAGCCAAATCGCCGGTGGCGCCCAACCCCGCCAGGAACAGCCCGAGCGGCTTCAGTACCGGTGAAACAAAGACGCGTTTCGAAGACGTGACCGGTTACAACAACTTCTATGAATTCGGCACCGGCAAGACGGATCCCGCCAAGTTCGCGCATACGCTGGAAACTAAACCCTGGATCGTGACGGTTGGCGGCGAAGCCGAGCTGACCGGCAGCTTCCATCTGGATAACTTCCTGAAAGGCCATGCCATCCAGGACCGCATCTACCGGTTACGCTGCGTGGAAGGATGGTCGATGGTCATTCCCTGGCAGGGCATTCCGCTGGCCGATATCCTGAAACGCTTCAAGCCGACCTCCAAAGCGAAATACGTGGCCTTCACCACCAAAGCGGACTACAAGCAGATGCCCGGCATGGCCTATAACAGCATCGACTGGCCTTATCGGGAAGGCCTGCGCATGGACGAAGCGATGAATCCGTTGACCATACTGGCCACCGGGCTTTACGGCAGGCCGATGCCAAAGCAGAACGGCGCCCCGCTGCGCCTGGTGGTGCCGTGGAAGTATGGCTTCAAGAGCATCAAGTCGATCGTACGCATCGACTTCGTGGAAAAAATGCCGAAAACCAGCTGGAACATGCTGCAGCCCGACGAATACGGTTTCTACTCCAACGTCAACCCGGCCGTCGACCACCCGCGCTGGAGCCAGGCCAGCGAACGCCGCATCGCCGGCACCGAAAGCAAGCTGTTCGCCAAGCGCATCGCCACCCTGCCCTTCAACGGCTACGCCGCGCAGGTCGCCGGCATGTACAAGGGCATGGACCTGCGTAAATGGTTTTAAGCCGCGGCATCGATTGGCGTTGGTTCGGTTTGAAAGCGCTGGCGCATATGCTGGCGCTGTCACCGGCGGCCTGGCTGATTTACCGGGCACTTCAGGACCGGCTCGGCGCAGATCCGATCGCCGCACTGACCCACGGCACCGGCGAATGGACCCTGCGCCTTCTCCTGTTGGGCCTGGCCATGACCCCGCTGCGGCTTATCCTGAAACAAAGCTGGCCAATCCGGTTCCGCCGGTTGATCGGCCTTTACGCATTTTTCTACGCCAGCCTGCATTTCGCCGTGTACCTGTTCCTCGACCTCGGCAGCTATTGGTCGCAGATCGGCGCGGATATCATCAAGCGCCCGTTCATCACCGTCGGCTTCATGGCCTGGCTGCTGCTGATTCCCCTGGCCGCCACCTCCAACCAATGGATGATGCGCAGACTCAAACGCAACTGGCAGAAACTGCATCGGCTGGTTTACGCCATCGGCATCCTCGGCGTGCTGCATTACTGGTGGCTGGTGAAATCGGACGTGCGCGAGCCGTTGCTGTATGCCGGCATCCTGGCTGGCCTGTTCGGCATCCGCATGTTCTACAGGTCGAGATTGCAGCGTCGGGCAGTATAATTCAAGCCATGGAGACAATCACGCTGTATCACAATCCGCGCTGCAGCAAATCGCGCGAGACCCTGGCACTGATCCGGACAGCCGGCATCGAGCCGTGCATCGTCGAGTACCTCGATGCGCCGTTGTCGCACGTGGAACTGGAATCCCTCCTCAGCGCGTTGCAACTGCCGGTCAGCGGCCTGATGCGTACCGGTGACGCGCTGTATGCCGAACTCGCCCTGGATGCATCCGACTGCACCGACGAAATGCGGTTGGATGCATTGCAGGCGCATCCCCTGCTGTTCAACAGGCCGGTAGCCGTTGGTCCGCTGGGCGCGCGCATCTGCCGCCCGCCGGAAATGGTGCTGGAAATTCTGCCGGTTCAGTGACCCGGCAGCTCGTTCGGCCGCAGATCCCAGACCAGCACTTCGGCATTTTCGCCATGGGCGAAACTGAGCTTAGCCTCATGCCGAACCCGTGCGCCATCGCCGGCCTCCATGCGCACGCCGTTGACGTCCAGCGATCCACGCGCCACATGCACATAAGCGTATCGATCCGGTGCCAACTCGAGCATGCCCCGCTCGTCACCGTCAAACAGGCCGGCATATACACGCACGTCCTGATAGACGTTCAGCGAGCCTTCGGCCGAATCCGGCGAAATAATCAGACGCAGCTTGCCGCGTTTTTCATCGGCAGGAAAATGCACTTGCTGATAGCGCGGCTGCACACCGCGTTTGTCCGGAATGATCCATATCTGCAGCAAGTGCACCGATTCAGCCTTGGAATGATTGAACTCACTGTGCCGGATGCCGGTGCCGGCGCTCATCATCTGCACATCGCCCGGCAGGATGACCGAACCGGTGCCCATCGAATCCTTGTGCTCCAGTGCGCCTTCGAGGATGTAGGTGAAGATTTCCATGTCGCTGTGCGGGTGGGTGCCGAAACCCAGGCCGGGCTGGACCACGTCGTCATTGATCACCAGCAGGTCGGAAAACCCCTGCTGCGCGGGGTCGCGGTAACTGCCGAAGGAAAAGGTATGCCAGGTATCGAGCCAGCCGAAATTGAAATGGCCGCGGTCTTTGGCGTGTCGGATGTCGATCATGGTCTGCTCCTGGGTTGAACGATGGGCCATCTTCCCTTAAATCCATTTTCTGATAAAGTGGGATTTGCTTAATTGATTGTTTCATTATTGCAACAATGCTGAATAACCTGAACGACCTGGCTTTATTCGTCGCGGTGGTACGCGCCAAGAGTTTCCGCAAAGCGGCCGACGCCCTGGACATGCCGACCTCGACCCTGTCGCGGCGTATCAGCCACCTGGAAAAAAGCATCGGCATCCGCCTGCTGCACCGCACCACCCGGCAGATCGAACTGACCGAACTGGGGCGGAGTTACTTCGAACGCTGCCAGAGCATCGTCGAACAGGCCCAGAACGCGCATGAGGAACTCAACAGCGCCGCCGGCAGCGCATCGGGCCTGCTGCGGCTGTCGCTGGTCGAGGAATTCGCGGTCGACTACATCGTGCCGTACCTGCCGGAATTCCGGCGCCTGCATCCCGGCATCCGTTTCGAGTTCGATATCAGCCCGCGCCGCGCCAATCTGGTGTCCGACTCGGTCGACATCGCGTTCCGCATGGGACAGGTCAGCGACTCCGGGCTTATCGGACGCCGGATAAGCGTATTCAAGGTCGGCTTGTTCGCTTCGGCCGGGTACATGAAGCACGCTCCCAAGCTGAAAACACCGGCCGATCTGGACGCGCACCAGTGCCTGCAGCTGTCCGACATGGACATGCCCTTGGCCAAAGGCGCCCAGCGCGTGGTCCACAAACTCAAGAATCCCCTGTATTCCGTCAACAGCATGAGCCTGCTCAAGAAGCTGGTGATGCAGGACGCAGGCATCGCCGTACTGTCGGTGCCGATGATGCGCGAAGAGGTCGCGGACGGAAGTGCCGTGCGGGTATTGCCTGGTTGGTGCCCGCCGGACGTGCCGGTGTACGCATTGACCGAAACGCGGTTGCTGCCCGCCAAAACACGTGTATTCCTCGACTACTTGAGCGCTAAACTCAAGACCTGAACCTTGCCGGACAAAAACATGAAAAAACTACTGTTTGCCATCGCCATTTCCGCCGCGCCGCTGAGTTGCCCGGCGGCAACCCAGTTCACCGGCGACAGCATCGACGGCACGCCGGTCATCAGCCGTCTGGACGTCAGTGCCCTGGAATCCGGGAAAATCCACCGCTTCTACCTGCAGGGCGCCGGCAACGGCGTCGGCCAGCATTGGCTGGTGCCGGTTCTGGTGGCCAAAGGCAGCGGGCCCGGCAAACGCCTGGGGCTTCAGGCCGGCGTACACGGCGATGAGCTCAACGGCACGCGCGCCATCCATCAGCTGTTCGAAAATCTTGACCCCCGGAAGCTCAACGGATCGGTTGTCGCGGTGATCGGCGCCAACAGCACCGGCCTGCTGGCCAACAGCCGCTATTTCAAGCTGCAGCATGACAGCGGCAGCGGCATCGATTTCAACCGGATCTGGCCCGGCAAAGCCGACGGCAACGCCGCCGAACAGCAGGTCTACCGTCTGTTCAACGGCATTTGGCTGGGAAACATCGATGCCGCCATCGACCTGCATACGCAAAGCACCGGTACCGCTTACCCGCTGTATATCTACGCCGATTACCGGATGGCCGGGGTGCGCGACATGGCTGAATTGATTCCAGCCGACATCATCAAGATCGATCCGGGCGAACCCGGCGCGGCTGAACAGGCCTTCAACGAAGTCGGCATTCCGTCGATCACCCTGGAAATCGGCGCGGCGAAATCCTACCAGCCGGAGCTGATCGCGCGCGGCGTGACCGGAATCGACAACATCATGAAACATTACGGGATGCTATCCGGCAAGCCAGGTAAAACCGCCGGCAAACAAGGCACATTCATCGGCAACCAGACACTGAGCATCCGCGCCAGTCAGGGCGGGTTCGCGGAAATACTGGCTGTGTTGAATTCCGATGTCAAAACCGGGCAGTTACTGGCGGTGCAGCGCAACGGCTTCGGCGACATCGTGGCGCGTTACACGGCGCCCTTCGACGGCCGCGTCGCATCGATCGCCACCGACCCGCTGCGCGAACCGGGCAGCCTGTTGGTCAGGCTGATACGGGTCAATGCCGAGCCCTCCTGCAAGGACGGCTGCTGATCCGGCGGGATCAGGCGTCCAGCACGGCCCATCGGGCATAGGCCGCATCCAGCTCGGCCTGCGCGCTTTCCATGCGCTTGGTGTGCGCGGTGATTTTATCCGCGCTCTGCTGGTAGAAATCCGCCTGCTGCATCTGCGAACTGAAACCGGCGAGCTGCGTCTCGAGCTGTTCGATTTTCAGCGGCAGCTGCTCCAGCTCACGGGCGTCCTTGTAACTCAGTTTCTTCTTGGTCTCGGCCGGCACGGGCGCTTTGGATGGGCTTGTTTTGGATGCCTGAACGGCCGCCGCCGGCAGGCTTGGCCGGCGCTGGCGCAGGTAATCGCTGTAACCGCCGACGTATTCCTCGATCACGCCGTCGCCGGCCATCACCATGCATGACGTCGCCACCGAATCGATGAAGTCGCGGTCGTGGCTGACCAGCAGCAGGGTGCCCTGATAGCTGTCCAACAGTTCCTCCAGCAGCTCCAGGGTTTCCACGTCCAGATCGTTGGTCGGTTCATCCATGACCAGCAGATTGGACGGCTGGGCGAACAGTTTGGCCAGCAACAGGCGGTTGCGTTCACCGCCGGACAGCCGGGTGATCGGCGCACGGGCCCGGTCCGGGGTGAACAGGAAATCCTGCAGATAGCCCAGGACATGCTTGCGCGACCCGTTGATCTCGATGAATTCCATGCCTTCGGAAACGTTGTCGAGCGCGTTCCAGTCATCCCGCAGGGTATTGCGGTACTGGTCGAAATACGCCACTTCCAGGCGCGCGCCCGGAACGACTTCGCCGCTTTGCGGGGTCAGCTGGCCAAGCAGCAGTTTGATCAACGTCGATTTTCCGCTGCCGTTCGGACCGATAAGGGCGACGCGGTCGCCGCGCTGGATGCGCGTCGAAAAATCCTTGACCAGGGTCTTGCCGCCGAACCCGAAGCTGACGTCCTTGACATCGAACACGCGCTTGCCGGAACTCTCTGCCTGCGAGGCCTGCATGTTGACATTGCCGGTCTTCTCACGGCGCTGTACGCGCTCGTTGCGCATCGCCTCCAGTCGCCTGACACGGCCTTCGTCGCGGACCCGACGGGCCTTGATGCCCTGCCTGATCCAGACTTCTTCCTGCGCCAGGAATTTATCGAAACGGGCGTTGTTGACCGCTTCATCGTTCTGCCGCTCCGTCAGGCGCCGCTGGTAATTGCTCCAGTCGCCGGGCCAGGACGTCACCGAGCCACGGTCGATCTCGACGATCCGGGTGGCCAGGTTTTTCAGGAAGCGCCGGTCATGGGTGATGAACACCAGGCAGCCCGGCCATTGCTTCAGTGTGGTTTCCAGCCAATCAATGGCTTCGATGTCCAGATGGTTGGTCGGCTCATCGAGCAGCAGCACATCGGGTGACGCCACCAAGGCCCGGGCCAGCAGCACGCGTCGCTTCATGCCGCCGGACAGGCTGGCGAAATCCAGCGACTCGTCCAGCTGCATGCGCTCCAGTGTTTCGGATACTTTCTGCTCCAGATTCCAAGCGCCGCTCGCCTCGATGCGGCCCTGGACCTCGGCGAAGGCGTCGGCGTCGAACGGTTCGCTGTGGCTTAAATGGTGATACAACGCCAGATCCTCGCCAAGCTCGCCCAGGCCGGTGGCCACCACGTCAAAAATGTCGCCGTGCAGGTCATTGGGCACTTCCTGCTCGAGGCGGGCGATGCGCAGGCCGTCCTGGCGGACGATCTGCCCGTCATCGGGCAGGATGACGCCTTCGATCAGGCGCAGCAGGGTGGATTTGCCGGCGCCGTTGCGGCCGATCAACGCGATGCGCTCGCCCTGCTCCAGGCTTAAATTGACGGATTGGAGCAGTAACGGGCCGCCGACGCTGAAGTCGACTTGATTGAGGCTGAGAAGAGGCATGGGGTTTATTTATTCCGGAATGCGGGTATTGTAAAACCTATCGCACCCGCACGCCATGCAATTCGGGGCTGGCCCGGCCCTGCCGTTCAGCTGCACAATGGCTAAGCGCGCCGGCATGGGCGATAATGGCCGCATGACCGACATCCTGCTTGCCACCCTGAACGCCCGCTACAGCCACGCCTCGCTCGGATTGCGCTACCTGCGCGCCAATCTGGGCGCGTTGCATGCCCGTTCGGCCATCAAAGAATTCGTCATCGGGCAGAAAACCGAGGAAATCGCCGAGGCGATATTGGCCGAGAACCCGAAAATCCTCGGTTTGGGCGTGTATATCTGGAACTGCGAAGAAAGCCTGAAACTGGTATTGATGCTGAAAGCGGTCAACCCCGGCCTGATCATCGTGCTGGGCGGTCCGGAGGTAAGCTATGAAACCGGCGAACAGGCCATCTGCGCCACCGCCGATTACACCATCACCGGCTGGGGCGACATCAGCTTCGGCCAGCTGTGCGCCCAGATATTCGCCGGCCAGGCGCCGGAAGCGAAAACCATCCCAGGCGTCCAGGCCAAGCTGCCGGATCTGGTTTCGCCCTACGGCGAATACACCGAGGAAGACATCCGCCAGCGCCATCTGTATGTGGAGGCATCGCGCGGCTGTCCGTTCAAATGCGAGTTCTGCCTGTCGGCGTTGGACAAGACCGCCTGGCCGTTCCCGCTCGAGGCCTTTCTTGCCGACCTGGAAATGCTGTGGCGGAAAGGCGCGCGGCAGTTCAAGTTCGTCGACCGAACCTTCAACCTGAAAATAGACACCTCGCTGCAGATCATGGATTTCTTCCTGGACAAGATCGAAAAGGATCCGGACGACATGCCTTTCGCGCATTTCGAACTGATACCCGACCATCTGCCCGATAGGCTCAAAGAGGCCATCGTGCGCTTCCCGGCAGGAACGCTGCAGTTCGAGATCGGCATCCAGACCTTCAACATCGAGGTGCAGGGCCGCATCTCGCGCCGCCAGAAGAACGAGCTCGCCAGGGAAAACATCCTCTGGCTGGGCGAAAGCACCGGCGCGCACCTGCACGTCGACCTGATTGCCGGACTGCCGGGCGAGAGCATCGACAGCTTTGCCGAAGGCTTCGACCGTCTGGTGGCCCTGAAACCGGACGAGGTCCAGTTCGGTATCCTGAAGCGCCTGCGCGGCGCGCCGATCGCCCGGCATACCGTGGATTTCCAGCTACGCTTCAACCCTGCCCCGCCTTACAACATCCTGTCCACCGACTGCATCAGTTTCGCGGAAATGCAGCAACTGTCGCGGTTCTCGCGTTATTGGGACATGCTCGCCAACTCGGGCCGCTACGCGCTGACCCTGCAGCTGCTGCTGGCGGATGCGCCGTTCTGGAATTTCCACCGGCTGACCGCCTGGCTGTACCTGAAAACCCGCCAGACGCATGCCATCGCGCATGAGCGCATGGTGCACCTGGTGCATGAATACCTGATCGAAGAGCGCCAGCTCGACCCGGCGCTGGTCGCCGATGCGCTGATCAGGGATTACCGGGGCACCGGCGGCCGGAGCCGTCTGCGCTTCGAGGACGAAAAGGCGGTTTTACCCCTGCCCAAACCACAGAAGAGCAAGGCGCACACGCCGGACCGGCAGGCACGGCATCTGCAGGCATGAAAAAAGCCAGGCAATGCCTGGCTTTTTCCGGAATGCTTCGATGATCAGAAGCGCTTGCCGAGCATGATGCTGTAAACCATCGGATTGACATCGGCGGTGCCGATGTCGGTGCCGTTGAGCTTGACGTCGGCGCTGATGTCGATGTATCGGGCATCGGCGACGATGTCCCAGTCGTTGGCCAAGGCGAAGCGCAGACCCAGCTGGCCAGCCAGGCCGAAGCTGTTGTCGATGGAAATGTCGTTGCCGTCCAAGGCGCCCTTGGTCTCTTCATCGAAGGTCCAGGTGTAGTTCAGGCCGGCTCCGATGAACGGGCTGACGGTGCCTTCGGCATTGAAATAATACTGCACGCTGAACGTCGGCGGAAGGTGCTTGAATTCGGCCACTTCGCCCAGGCCATCCAGTGATACTTCATGCGAGAACGGCGTGGCGGCCAATACCTCGAAAGCGACGCTCGGGGAGATGTGGTAGCCGAATGTCAGGCCAAGCTGGGTATTGCTGCCGATGCTGGCGTCATAACCCGCCAACTCGCCGTTGTCGCTTTTCGGATCCACCAACGTGGCGCCGCCACGGACGAACCAGTCTCCGGCCATGGCCGGCTGCGCCGCGATTCCGGCCAACAACAACAGGGATAAAGTTGATTTCTTCATAACGCTCTCCATTACAGTTAAGTGATGGGTACATTATCAAGCGTTAAATTTCCGTAATATTGATTTAAGTCAATATGAGCGCGGCCAGCAGCCATGCACAAAGAACGGGCGGGTATTTTTTATATTTAAATCAGTCAATTACACACATAATTGTGTTGAGCGGTGGCCCATGACTTCACTTCCCGCCTTTATACACTTCGCCGCCTTTCATCACGAAATCGACATTTTCAAGCAAGCTGATGTCCTGCGACGGGTCGCCTTTCACGGCGATGATGTCCGCAAAACGCCCGGCCTCCACCAAACCGACGTCCTTGCGTCCCAGCGCTTCAGCCGATGTGGCCGTCGCCGACTGGATGGCCTGCGCCGGGGTCATGCCGTATTTGACCATCCAACGGAACTGCTTGCCGTTCTCCCCGTTGGGATGCACGCCGGAGTCCGTGCCATAGACCATCTTCACGCCGGCGTTGTGCGCCTTGCGGAAGCCTTCGCGCTGGGCATCCGCCACTTCGCGGTCCTTGCGCAGGTTGTCTTCCAAAACCCCGTTCTTCTTGCCTTCGGACTGCGTGTATTCGGTGTTGTAGATGTCCATCGACAGGTAGGTGCCGTGCTTTTTGGCCAAAGCGATGCCTTCGTCATCGATCAGGCTGGCGTGCTCGATGGTGTCGATGCCGGCCCGGATGGCATCCTTGATGCCGCTGGCGCCGTGCGCATGCGCGGCGACTTTCAGGCCGTACATGTGGGCGTCATCGGCTACCGCCTTCATGTCGGCCAAGCTCATCTGCTGCTGGCCGGGCTCGGTGTTGCGCGAAAACACGCCGCCGGTGGCGCATATCTTTATGACCTCCGCGCCGTATTTGCGCAGGGTACGCACGGCCCTGCGGGCCTCTTCCGGAGAGTCCGAATTGTACGGGCTTTTCTGCTCCATCGAGGGCGGGAAGAATGTGGAATCGCAATGTCCGCCGGTTGCGCCGAATGCATGGGCGGCCGGTACGATGCGGGGACCGGGCACCTTGCCGGCATCGATCGCCTGCTTGAGGCCGACATCGTTCCAGTCACCGGAACCCACATTGCGGATGGTGGTGAATCCGGCATTGAGCGTTCGCAACGCATTCGGCACGGAAATCATCGACCAGAAGCGGTCGCCGAACTGCAGCGAATTATAGCCGCCGAAGGACGGGTCAGAGTCGATGTGGGTATGCATGTCTATCAGGCCGGGCAGCAGGGTCATGCCCGCCAGGTTGACGACCTTCGCCGCACCTGCCGGAACGGCGCCGCCGGACTGCACGGATACGATGCGGTCGCCGCGGACCAGCACGACAGGCGACAGGATCATCCGGCCGCTTCGGGCGTCGAACAGACGGTCCGCGGTCAATACAGTGGTGGCATCTGCAGGTTGTGCCTGCGCCAAGGCGTTTGACGCGGACAGGACAAGCATCGAACCGGCGGCAAGCGCCGTTAACTTCGTTTTCATGGGTGCAATATCTTAAGTGGGATAATGCATCAACTTTATCATGCCGGCGCTCCGAAGATAATCGGCGGCCGTCACATTTTCCGGCATCAGGTCGCGACCCGGTTCCGTCCTGACGCCTTGGCCCGGTACATCGCGGCATCAGCACGGGAAATCCACTGTTCGCAGGACTCGCCGCGCGCAAGACCCGCAACGCCCAACGACACCGTGACATCCTGCAGGCCGGCATCCAGGGACTGTTCGGTGGCATGGCGGATTTTCTCCGCGATGGACTCGGCTTCATCCGCATCGCCGTTATGGACCAGCATCAGGAACTCTTCCCCGCCGAAACGGAAAAAGCGGTCGTTCAGCCGTGTGTTGCGCATGATCAGGCCGGCGAACGCGGACAGCACGTTGTCGCCTTTCTCATGGCCGAACCGGTCATTGATGTGCTTGAAGTGGTCGATGTCCATCAGGATCACCGACATCGGCGTGCCTTTGCGCGCATTTTCTTCAACCGCCAGATGCAACTCCCGTTCCATGACGCGCCGGTTGAAAGCGCCGGTCAGCGGATCGGTATCGGCCTGGCGTTCGAGGTTCGCCCGCTGCATCCCGTATTGATGCGCGACGATGTAACTGAGAACGGCCAGCAACCCGCTGGTCGCCACGAAAGACCACATCAAGGCGGCATTGTCGAAGCTTTTTCCGGTGGCAGCCAGCAGCAGGACAACCGCGCAGGTGGACACGGTGGCGAAACGGAGATTGGTGGTCAGGAAGAAATTGGCGACGATGGCGACATACATCCAGAACACACCGACCACGCCCAGCATTTCCGAGCTCATCAGCGCACCGACGCTGCCGATGACCACCAGGAACTTTCCGGTGCGTTCGGTCTTTCCGAACCGCCACCCATAAACAACCACCGACGCGATGACGACGACCAGCGCCGTGTCAAGAAAACCGACGGCCAAAGCGCCGGTCAGGAAACGGTAAATGGCAAACGGCGTGATGATGGCGGCCGAGAAAAAACCGTACAGCAATACGATACTGAGCTGGAAATCCGTCTGTAAGCGCTTAAGCACCCGCTCTCCCCCGTCATCCCGCAGCCCCGATTGATGCCAGGGCCACATACTGCGTTGAAACAATTATTATTTTTTCTTCAACATGCCGAAAAGAAACAGCAGAAGCACGGCGCCGACAACGGCGGCGAGGAATCCGGCCGGCTCGCCTTCATTGTAGAAACCCATGGTTTGACCGATGAACGAGGCCGCGAAAGCGCCGACAATGCCCAATATGCTGGTCATCAGAATGCCGAGCTTGTCTTCGCCCGGTTTGAGCGCGCGCGCCACCAAGCCGACGACGAAACCGATGACGATGGTCCAGATCAGACTTCCCATAATGCAAACTCCAAAGATGAAAGTGAGCCGGAAACCTGCCCGACACGCTATCTAAGCAAATATAGCCGGTCAACGCAAGCCGGCTGACAGGCGGATCGCCAGACTGACATATCCATCCGGCAGTTCGGCCGAGTGGACCATGAATCGGTAATCGGTACCGTCGATTGACGCCATGCCGTCAGACGTGAACGGACTTTCCAGGCGGTAGTGCCTGAAATACGCCGGTTGCGGCGACGGGCAGGCCTTGTATACCGCTTCATTGGCCGTCCAGAAACGCTGCAAGGCCTTCGCCTTTCCGCTTTCGGGCAGAGCCTGCCAGGACGCCAGCGTGTCGCCGGACAGAATACGTTCGGCCATGGCGAAGGGCGGGATTTTTTTCAGCTGCAGGTCGATGCCGATGCCGGCAGACTGTTCGCAGGAAACCGCCACCGCATGGCCTTCGCTGTGGCTCAGCGAACAGAATGGGCTTGGCCAGCAGACGGTGCTTGTATCCTGGTCGCGGCCGATGCGCGACAGCGCCTCTTTCAAGGCATGGCGGCCGAGGATGTATTCCATCCGGCGTTTTTCAGACCCCATGGCGGACAGCTTTTCCGATTCGTTGAAGCTCAGGCCTTCAACACCGCACTCCCCCTGCCGGTGCGCGAGAAAAACCGGCGCGGAACAGACCGCGCCGAAATGGTCCTGCAATGCAGCCTGGCTCAACTCAATCAACATAGACCGTTTTGATGTTCATGAATTCATGGATGCCATGTTCGGCCAACTCACGCCCGAAACCCGACGTCTTGGTGCCGCCGAACGGCAGGCGGACGTCGGAACGCACCAGGGAATTGACGAATACCGCGCCGGCTTGGATTTTCCGTGCCAGCGCCTCACCCTTGGCCTTGTCACGCGTCCAGATGCTGGCGCCGAGGCCGAAGGCCGTATCGTTGGCGATACGGATGGCGTCGTGTTCGTCCTTCGCCCGGATGACGGTTGCCACCGGCCCGAACAGTTCTTCGGAATACGCCACCATGCCGGGCATGACATGGTCGAGGATGGTGGCGGGATAAGCGCAGGCACCGGGACCCATCTCGCCGCCGATCAGCAGAACCGCGCCGGCGGCGACGCTGGCGCAGACCTGTGCATGCACTTGTTCACGCGCATCCGGCCTGACCATCGGCGCCAGGGTGGTGGCGTCATCGTTCGGGTCTCCGACAGCCAAACGGCCGGCGGCATCCAGGAAGCGCGACATGAACGCATCGGCAATGCCGGGCGTCAGGATGAAGCGCTTGGCCGCGATGCAGGTCTGCCCGGCATTGCCGAAGCGCGATGCGATGGCCACAGGGACCGCTTTGTCGAGATCGGCGTCATCCAGGACCACGAACGGGTCGCTGCCGCCGAGCTCCATGACGCATTTCTTGAGGTTGGCGCCGGCATTCGCGGCCACCGATTTACCGGCGCGCTCGCTGCCGGTCAGGGTGATGGCATGGATGCGCGGATCGGCGATGACCTGCGCGGCATCCCTGTTATCGATGTGCAGCACGTCGAACACGCCTTCCGGAATCCCCGCCAGACGGATGATCTCGGCGATCACGTCGGCGCAGCGCGGCACGTTGGTGGCATGCTTCAGCAAGGCGACGTTGCCCGCCATCAGGCCGGGGGCCAGGAAGCGGAACACCTGCCAGACCGGAAAATTCCAAGGCATCACCGCGAACACGCAGCCGATCGGTTCGTAGCTGACGAAACTGTGGCTGGCCTCGGTAGCGATGTCCTTGTCGCGCATGTATTCCTGGGCCTGGCCAGCATAGAATTCGCAGGCCCCGGCTGACTTCTCGATTTCGCCCAAGGCCTCACGGCGCAGCTTGCCCATCTCCGCGGTCATGATGCCGGCGATGCGCTCGCGGTGTTCGCGCAGCAGCACGGCCACCTTGTTCAGGCAGGCGGCACGCTGCGCGAACGACAGCGCCGACCAGGCCGGGAATGCGTCATGCGCGGCGGCCAGCTTCCTTTCGGTCTGCTCAGGCGTGAAATAGTCGTAGCGGTATTCGACCTGTCCGGTCCACGGATTGATGTTTTCTACTGTCATGGCTTGATTCTTCAGTGTTGTTGCAGGGCGAGCTGCATATCGCGCTGGCGGCGTTTTTCAGTCCGCCACATGGACCACCATGCCAGCATGGCGGCGGCGGAGACGATCAGGATCATCAATGAAGCCAGCGCATTGATCTTCGGGCTCACGCCCATGCGCACCGAGGAGAATATCTTCATCGGCAACGTGGTCGAGGACGGCCCCGAGGTGAAGCTTGAGATGACCAGATCGTCCAGGGACAGCGTGAACGCCATGAGCCAGCCGGACAGCAGGGCCGGCGCGATGATCGGCAGCGTGATCACGAAGAACACCTTCAGCCGGTTGGCGCCGAGATCCATGGCGGCCTCCTCCAGGGAACGGTCAAGCTCGCTCAGACGGGACGAGATGATGATGGTGACGAACGACATGGTGAAGGTCACGTGCGCGATCCACATGGTGCTGATGTCGCGCTGCTGCAGGATGCCGAACCACTCGCCCAGTGACACGAACAGCAGCAGCAGCGACAGGCCGGTGATCACTTCCGGCATCACCAGCGGCGCGGTGATCAGCGCGCTGAACAGGGTCTTGCCCCGGAAGCCGCGGAAGCGCGTCATCACCATGGCGGCCATGGTGCCGAGCACCACGGCGGCGCAGGCGGTTGCGAAAGCCAGCTTCAGGCTGACCTTGGCGGCGTCGATCATCTGCTGGTCCTTGAACAGCTCGAAATACCATTTGACCGAAAAGCCCGCCCAGACGGTGACCAGCTTCGACTCGTTGAAGGAATAAACGATCAGGCTGAGGATGGGGATGTACAGGAACAGGAATCCCATGGCCAGCATCAGCATGCTGAAGCCGGATTGGCGTTTGTTCTGGCTCATACGAGTTTCGACTCCATTTCACGTGCCTGGGCACGGTGGAAGATCATGATCGGCACGATCAGGATCACCAGCATGACGATGGAGACCGCCGAGGCCACGGGCCAATCCCGGTTATTGAAGAATTCCTGCCAGAGGATGCGGCCGATCATCAATGTGTCCGGTCCGCCGAGCATTTCCGGAATCACGAATTCGCCGACCACCGGAATCATGACCAGCATGGAGCCGGCGATGATGCCCGCCTTCGACATCGGCAGGGTGATCTTGAGGAAGGCTTTCCAAGGCCTGGCGCCGAGGTCGCTGGCCGCTTCGAGCAGGCGCAGGTCCAGTTTCACCAGATTGGCGTAAAGGGGAAGGATCATGAACGGCAGATAGGCGTAGACGATGCCGATGTACACCGCGAGCGGGGTATGCATGATGGCCAGCGGCTGATCGGTCAGGCCGGTCCACATCAGGAAGTTGTTCAGCAGGCCGTTGTTTTTCAGGATGCCGATCCAGGCGTAGATGCGGATCAGGAATGACGTCCAGGACGGCAGGATCACCATCATCAGGGCGATGTTGCGCGTCGACGGATCCATGCGCGCGATGGCATAGGCCATCGGATAGCCGATCAGCAGGCAAAGGAACGTCGATACGACCGCGATCTTGATCGAGCTGAGATAGGCGTTTACGTACAGGCTGTCCTTGACCAGATACAGGTAGTTCTTCGGATTGATGTCCAGGCTCAGCGAGCCGTCCACCCAGTTGAACACCGGCGTGTAGGGCGGCATGGAAATGGCCGCCTGCGAAAACGAGATCTTGAAGGCGATCGCCAGGGGAATGGCGAAAAACACCAGCAGCCATATATACGGCACGGCGATCACCAGCCACTGGGAGCCCGGCAGCCGTTTCTTCAGCTTGGTCAGGCTCCTGCTCATGATGTCAGCACCACTCCCGAGTTATCCGCCCAGCTCAGCCAGACCGTGTCATTCCAGGTGAAGTTCTCCGAAGCCCAGCGCTTCATGTTGACGAAGTTGCACAGCACCTTGACGCCGCTGGACAGCCGGACGTGATAGACCGAGTGCGAGCCGAAATAAGCGATTTCCTCGATGACGCCCTGCGCCTTGTTGTACTTCTGGGCGGGCTCTTCCTTGCAGATGTTCAGTTTTTCGGGGCGGATGGCGAACGCGACCTTCATGCCGTCGAAGCCGGTGATGCCGTGCCCGACGTAAATGGGGGCGTCAAGACCGGGGGTACGGATGGTGACGTAATCTTTCTCGTCGTCTTCCACCTTGCCGTCGAACAGATTGACCGAACCGATGAATTCGGCGGTGAAGCGGCAGTTCGGCTGCTCGTAGATTTCGTCCGGGGTGCCGATCTGGAGGATCTTGCCCGAATCCATCACCGCGATGCGGTGTGCCATGGTCATCGCTTCCTCCTGGTCGTGGGTCACCATGACGCAGGTCACACCGAGACGTTCGACGATGTTGACCAGTTCGATCTGCATCTGCGAACGGAGTTTCTTGTCCAGGGCGCCCATCGGCTCGTCGAGCAGCAGCAGTTTCGGGCTTTTGGCCAGGGAGCGCGCCAAGGCGACGCGTTGCTGCTGGCCGCCGGACAGCTGGTGCGGCTTGCGTTTGGCAAGTTTGGACATTTGCACCAGGTTGAGCATTTCATCCACGCGGGCGGCGACATCCGCCTTGCCCATGCCGTCCTGCACCAGTCCGAATGCGACGTTCTGCTCCACGGTCATATGCGGGAACAGGGCGTAGGACTGGAACATCATGTTGATCGGACGCTCGTAGGGAGCCATTCCGACGATATCCTCGCCATCCAGCAAGATGGCGCCCCGGGTCGGCCGCTCAAAGCCTGCCAGCATGCGCAGCAAAGTGGACTTGCCGCAGCCTGATGCGCCCAGCAGGGCGAAAATCTCGCCCTTGCGGATGCTGAAGCTGACATCATCGACGGCGACGAATCCATCGAACTCCTTGCGCAGGCCTTCAATGCGAACGTAGTTTTCCGCTTTGGCCTTCTCGGGCTTTGCATGCGGGGTGGCGGCAGGCTGGGTCACTTGATTCATTCGGTTTCATTCCAGGAAAAAAAAGGGCAAGCCAAACGGCCTGCCCTCGGGTGCTTACTGTCCGGTTTTCAATCCGGTCCAAATGCGGTTGAACAGGCGGTCGACGTCAGGCGGCAGCACCGCCAGGCTGAACAGCCCTTTCTTGGCCGCTTCGGTCGGATACACGCCCGGATTGGCTTTCAGCTCAGGATCGATATTGGCGACAGCGGCTTTGTTGGCGCTGGCATAGGCCACGTAATTGGAGATTTCAGCGGCGATTTCAGGACGCAGCAGGAAGTTGATGAACGCGTGGGCGTTGTTCGGATGCTTGGCGTCTTTCGGTATCGCCAGCATGTCGAACCACATCGGCGCGCCCTCCTTCGGGATCACGTAGGCGATTTCAACGCCGTTGTTGGCTTCCTCGGCACGTGTCGCAGCCTGGAAGATGTCGCCGGACCAGCCCACCGCCACGCACGCATCGCCGTTGGCGAGGGCGTTGATGTATTCCGAGGAATGGAACTGGGTGATCGACGGACGCAGTTCCTTCAGACGGGCTTCGGCTTTGGCGATGACCGCCGGGTCGAAACTGTTCGGCTCCTCGCCCAGATAGTTCAGCACCGGCGGGATGATTTCCGAAGGCGTATCCAGGAAATACACGCCGCACGCCTTGAGCTTGGCGAGGTTTTCAGGTTCGAACACCATGGCCCAGCTGTCGACGGGCGCGGCGTCACCGAAGACTTCCTTGATTTTCTTGACGTTGTAGCCGATGCCGGTGGTGCCCCACAGATAGTTCACCGAGTGGGTGTTGCCCGGATCGAGCTTGGCGATGTTGGCCTGGATTTCAGGGTCCATATTGGACAGGTTCGGGATCTTGGTTTTATCCAAGGGCATGAACACGCCGGCCTGGATCTGGCGGGCCAGGAAGGTCAGCGAGGGAACCACCACGTCATAGCCGGTGTTGCCGGTGACCAGCTTGGTTTCCAGAACTTCGTTGCTGTCGAACACGTCGTAGGTCACCTTGATGCCGGTTTCCTTCTCGAATTTCGCCAGGGTATCCGGTGCGATGTAATCCGACCAGTTGTAGACGTTGAGGACCTTCTCTTCTTCGGCGGCCGGAGCCGCGGCGTCGGTGGCGCCTTCTTTCTTTCCGCAGGACGCAAGCACCAGGGCGGTAACCGCCAAGCCTAATAATTTCAACTTCATGGTTTCGATTCTCTCTAAAAGTTTATGAATCACTTTCCCGCCATCGCTGGCAGGCCCCCAACCACCGCTTAGGCCAAGGCTTCGGCGGTTTCATTCAATGACTTCCATGCCTTTTCGAACAACTCGTCGATTTCTGCGCGGCTGATCACCAAGGGCGGAGACAGCAGCATCGAATCATTGGTGGCGCGCAGGATCAATCCGTTGTTCAAGGCAATATTACGGCATAAACCGCCTACCTTGCCACGCTCTTCGAAAAACCTGCGCTCGGCCTTGTTCGGGACCAGCTCCAGCGCACCCACCATGCCGGCGATGCGCGCCTCACCGACCAGCTTGTGTTCGCCAAGCTGCTTCCAGCGCTCGGCCAGGTAAGGGCCGGTATCGTGCTTGCAGGTTTCCACGATCTTCTCGTCCTGCAGGATGCGTATGTTTTCCAGCGCCACCGCCGCGCACACCGGATGGCCGGAGTACGTGTAGCCGTGCGCCAGTTCCCCGCCCTTGTCGCGCAGCACGGCGGCGATACGCTCGTTGAACAGCACCGCGCCCATCGGGATATAACCCGAGGTCAGGCCCTTGGCGGTGGTCATGATGTCGGGGGTAAACCCGAAATACTGCGCGCCGAACCATTCACCGGTCCGGCCATAACCGCAGATCACTTCATCGGAACACAGCAGTACGTCGTACTTGCGGCAGATGCGCTCGATTTCCGGCCAATAGGTGCGTGGCGGGATGTATACGCCGATTGCGCCCATGATCGGCTCGCCGATGAAACCGGCGACGCGGTCCGGACCCAGCTCGAGGATCTTGTCCTCCAGGCGCCGGGCGGCCACCAGGCCGTACTCGTCTTCCGACATGTCGCCGCCGTCGGCGAAATGGAACGGCGGGTCGATGTGGTGGATGTCCGGTATGGGCAGCCCGCCCTGCGCGTGCATGCCCTTCATGCCGCCCAGGCTGGCCCCGGCCACGGTCGAGCCGTGATAGCCGTTGTAGCGCCCGATCATGATGTTCTTCCGGGGCTGGTCCTGCACCGCCCAGAAATGCCGGACCATGCGCAGTACCGTGTCGTTGCCCTCCGAGCCCGAGTTGGAATAGAACACGTGGTTCAGGTCGGCCGGCGAAAGCTCCGCCAGCTTGGAGGCCAGGTGGATGGCCGGCTCGGTGGTGCACTGGAAGAAGGTGTTGTAGTAGGCCAGCTGGTCCATCTGCCTGGCCGCCACCGCGCCCATGGATTTCCGGCCGTAGCCGATGTTCACGCACCAAAGCCCCGCGAAGGCGTCCAGCATCTTGTTGCCTTCCGCGTCCCAGACGTAACAGCCCTCGCCCTTGGTCAGGATCCGGGTGCCTTTCCTGGCCAGTTCGGCGTTGTCGTTGAACGGATGGATGTGATGCGCTGCATCGAGCTGCTGGAGCTGCTGGTAGGTTTTGGTCATGGCGGTCCGCTTACACGTTGAGTAGAAGGAACTCGCGTTCCCAGGAGCTGATCACGCGGAAGAAGGTTTCATACTCCTTGCGCTTGATGCAGACGTAGGCCCTGCAGAAACGTTCGCCGAGGATCCCCGCCAGCGCGTCGGAACGCTCCAGGTATTCCAGCGAATCCTGCATCGATTTAGGCAGTTCGAAACCGGTGCTGTGCGTATAACCGGTCGACGGTTCGGTCGGCTGCAGCTTCTGCTCGATGCCCAGCAGCCCGCACGCCAGGGTGGCCGCGATGGCCAGGTAGGGATTGGCGTCCGATCCGGCGAAACGGCTTTCCACGCGCATGTTTTCCGGGCTGTCGAACGGTACGCGCAGGCCGCAGGTCCGGTTGTCATAACCCCACTGCACGTTCTTGGGCGACACCTCGCCGTAGATCAGGCGGCGGTAGGAGTTGACGTTCGGCGCGAAGAACGCCATGGCTTCCGGGATGTAACGCTGCAGGCCGCCCAGGTAATTCATGAACAGCTCGCTGTGACGCGCGCCGTCTTTGCCGATGAACACGTTCTTGCCGGTCTTGGCATCGACAATGCTCTGGTGGATGTGCATCGAGCTGCCAGGCTCGTTTTCCATCGGTTTGGCGAGGAAGGTCGCATAGATGTCATGGCGCAGGGCGGCCTCGCGCACGGTACGCTTGAACAGGAACACCTGGTCGGCGCGCGACAGCGGATCGGCGTGCAGGAAGTTGATCTCCAGCTGTGCGGCGCCGGACTCATGGATCAGCGTGTCGACGTCAAGCTCCATGGACTCGCAGTAGTCGTACATCAAGTCGAGGATCGGGTCGAACTCGTTGACCGCATCGATGGAATAGGACTGGCGCGCCGTTTCAGGACGGCCGTTACGGCCGACCGGCGGCTGCAGGGGGAAATCCGGATCGGTGTTCTTCTGCACCAGGAAGAACTCCAGTTCCGGCGCGATGATCGGCTTCAGGCCCAGGGCGTCGTAGCGCGCGATGACCCGGCGCAGCACGTTGCGCGGCGCCAGTTCGTGCGGTTCGCCGTCACGCGTGAAGCAGTCATGGATGATCTGCACGGTCGGATCGCTGGCCCAGGGCACCACCCGCAGGGTGCTCGCATCGGGACGCAGGTACATGTCGGAGTCCGAAGCACTGACGATTTCGTCGTATTCATCGATGTATTCGCCGGTGACGGTGGTGGCGAAAATGCCTTCCGGCAGCCGGGTGCCGTAATCCGTCGAGAATTTGGCGGCGGGAATGATCTTGCCGCGCGCGTTGCCGGTGATGTCCGGCACCAGGCACTCGACTTCGGTGATGCGGTGCTCGCGCAGCCAGCGTTTGAGATGGCTTTCCTCGCGGTCGCTGGCCGGGCTGGTCTTGGCCGGCACGATCAGGCCATGCGCCGTTTTCGGGCTGGGCTGCTTCTTGACCGTTTTCTTCCTGGGCTTGCTGGCGGTTTTTTTCATGGAATCATCTGGCTCGTTTTTGCGACCGGACCCTGCAGGCCTGGCCGAATGCTTTGAATATATTGTGGTAGAACGGATTTTCCAGCACTTTCCATTCCGGATGCCACTGCAGCGCCAGCAGGAATGTCTGGTCCGAAGCCAATCGGACGGCTTCTATCAAGCCGTCGGGCGCCACAGCCTCGGCGACCAGGCCGTCACCCATCCGCTTGATGCCCTGTCCGTGCAGGGAATTCACCCTGACCGACCGCGCGCCGCCGGCAAACCCCTCCAGCCAGCCGCCCTCAAGCAGCGACACGGCATGCACGGGGGCATATTGGACATCCAGGGGTTGCTGCAGGTCTTCCTTATGGTCGAGCATGCCGGGTACATCATGGACTTTTTGATACAGGCTGCCGCCCATGGCCACGTTGACTTCCTGGAAGCCGCGGCAGATGGCAAGCACCGGCACGCCTTTGGCGATGGCCTTGGGAATCAGGTTCAAGGTGGTCAGGTCGCGGGCGGGATCGTGGATATTGCCGTCGAAGCTCGGCTCGTCGGAATAATGGTGCGGTTCGATATTGCTGGGAGAACCCGGCAGCAGCAGGCCGTCCAGATGATCCAGCAAGGCATCGAGGTCCAGGCCACGGTGCATGGAGGGGACCAGCAGCGGCTGCGCGCCTGCGCCATCCAATACGCCGCGGATGTATTTCTCACCCACCGCCTGGAACGGGTGTGGGCCGATCATTTTGCTGTCTGCAGGTATGCCAACGAAAATCATAAGCGTGTTCTATGCGAATTGGATCGTTTATAGAGCCTTTACCCTAACCCGACTGTAAAATTTTATCAACAGAAATTTTAAACCGCGCAAAAAAGCCTGACGGGCCTGCAATCACTCATCATCAGCGGTTTTTTCAGGGTTTAATGAGCAAAATTAGCCGGTAAATCGGTGGGCATCCAGGCGCTGAACGGCATGAATGATGAATATTTTTTACACATTATCCAAACTCTGCTAGTATCACGGCAATCGTATTCGGAAGCTAAATCATGACCAATCATGCCCTTAATCCCGCGGATGCCAAGGTTCTGGCGGACA
>DATMWF010000091.1:0-2433 GCA_035562675.1 Arenimonas sp.
CTGTTGTCGGCCTGCCAGCAAGGGCCGAGCGCCGAGCAGATCGCAAAAGAGAACGAGATGAAAATGGCACACGAATCGGAAATCAAGGCCTGGCGCGCCGAGCGCATCGAAAAACTGACCACCCGCGACGGTTGGCTGTCCCTGGTCGGCATGCACTGGCTGCCGAAGGACGGGGTGACCCGCATCGGTTCCGGCGAAGCCAACGGCACCCGGCTCAGCGTTGGCCCCGATAAACTCGGACTGATCGGCGTGAACCCGGGCAACAGCGTCTGGTTCCAGCCTGAAGGCAACGTGCCGGTGACGGTTGACGGCCTGGCTGGCAGCGGCAGGATCAAACTGACACCGGACTCGGAAGGTCTGCCGACCGTCATCGGCTTCAAAGGCGGCGAAGCCAGTTTCGTCGTCATCGAGCGCGGCGGCAAGCTCGCGTTGCGTGTCCGTGATGCGCAATCGCCGGCGCTGCTGGAATTTTCCGGCATCGATTACTTCGACATCGACCGCGGGTTCCGGATCGAGGCGGATTTCACCGCGCACGAAGCGGGCCGCACCATGGATATCGTCAATATCCTGGGCATGGTCGAACCGATGATGAACCCCGGCACGGTCAGCTTCACGCTGGGTGGGCAGCGTTATACCCTGGAGGCCCTGGACGAAGGCGACCACCGCCTGTTTTTCGTGTTCGCCGACCGCACCTCCGGACACGAGACCTATCCCGCCGGCCGGTTCGTGTACGCCGATTATCCGGGCGTTGACGGCAAGACCCTGCTTGATTTCAACAAAGCGTACAATCCGCCGTGCGCTTTCAATCCGTATTCGACCTGTCCGATGCCGCCAGCGGAAAACCGTCTGGATGTTTCAATCGCCGCCGGTGAAAAGAAACCGCGCAAGACCGCGTCATGACAGTCAGGCGTGTCATGGTTACGGCCTGCATGGCGGTCATCGCCGCCTGCGCCAGCGCAAAGCCCAGCTCACCGGCGATCTGGCGGGTCAGCGACGCCGACAACAGCCTCTATCTGATGGGTTCCTTCCATGCCCTGAAGTCCAGCGATTACCCGCTGTCGAAAACCGTCAACGACGCCTATGCCGATGCCGAACTGCTGGCGTTTGAAATCGCCCCGGAACAGCTGCAGTCGCCGGAACTGGTCCGCGCCATGCAGCAATCGGCCCTGCTGCCGGCCACGCAGTCGCTGCAGGGCATGCTGCCGGAGAAAACATGGCAGGCTCTCCTGCGCTGGCAACAGAAGAATCCGGATACCCCGTTGTCCTCGCTGCAGCGGCTGAAGCCCTGGTACGCCGCCTTGATCATAGCCAACACGCAATCGCAGGCGCAGGGGTTCGAACCGGAACTGGGTCTTGACCAGCATTTCATGAACCAGGCGAAGTCCGTCCGGAAGCCGAGCATCGGCCTGGAGCAGATGCAGGACCAGATCGCCCTGCTCAACGGCATGAAGCCCGCCGCGCAGCTGCAGCTGCTGCAGGAGGCGCTGGGGGATTCCGATAACCGGCGAAATGCCGAGCTTGAGCAGCTGCGCACGGTGTGGGCGAGCGGCGATGTCGAGGAATTCGAAAAAATCACCGTAACGAAAATGCGCCGGGAATATCCGGACCTCTACCAATCGATCAACGTCGCACGCAACCAGGCCTGGCTCCCGCAACTCCGGCGGCTGCTTGACGATGAGCGCGAGGCGGACGTGATGGTGGTGGTCGGCGCGCTGCATCTGCTGGGCCCTGATGGCCTGGTTCGGCAGTTGCAGGCCAATGGCTACAAAGTGGAACGGCTCAAGTAAGCGCTTCGACCGCCACGATATCGATGCAGTCCACCGGGCACGGCGGGATGCACAGGTTGCAGCCGGTGCACAGGTCCGCCAGCACCGTATGCATCAGTTTTGACGCCCCGACGATGGCGTCCACCGGACAGGCCTGGATGCATTTGGTGCAGCCGATGCATTCGTCTTCGCGGATGACCACCACACTGTCCGGTTTCGTTTCGCCGTGTTCGGCGTTCAACGGTTTGGGCGCTATGCCGAGCAGTTTGGCCAAGGCCCGGATGCCGGCATCACCGCCGGGCGGGCATTGGTTGATGTCGGCACGTCCCTCGACGATGGCTTCGGCATACGGCCTGCAGCCTGCGTAATCGCATTGCCCGCACTGCGTCTGCGGCAGCAGGCGGTTGATCTGCTCGGCCAGTGTCCCTGCTGCGGTATCGGAATCGGGCATTACGTGCCGGTTTATCCGACGCGCTGTCCGGCCTGCGCGCCGGGGTCGGCGTCCAGCAGGAACAGGCCGTCATCGCCGCCGGCCGACAGGATCATGCCTTCGGATACGCCGAAGCGCATCTTGCGCGGCGCGAGGTTGGCGATGAACACCACCTTGCGGCCGAGCAGTTTGTCCGGTTCGGCATAGCTGGCGCGGATGCCGGAGAAGATCTGGCGC
>DATMWF010000092.1:0-3924 GCA_035562675.1 Arenimonas sp.
CGGTATGCGATGCTCCTCACCGGCCTGTTTGCGGCAGCTGCCGCCGGTGCGTCCGTGGATCCGGGCAAAATGACCGTCTACCGCTGCGTGGATGCCAATGGGAAAGTCAGCCTGCAGGACAATCCCTGCGCCGCCGGCGCCAAACAGGAAGTCATGCAGATGACCCGTCCCAAGGACGCCGCCCCAACCATGAGCCCGGTCAAGCCGCCTGCGGACTCGCGGCCGATAGTCATACTTTCGCCTGCGCAGGAATACAGGCCTGCGCCGCCGGACCTTTACCGATGCACGGACTTCGACGGCAAGGTCCGCGAGGCTGAATACTATGATCCGAAGCCGCGCTGCGTGCCTTTGTGGGTGCTCGGATATGAATCCCGCAGCCAGGCCTGCCGATGGGTGGAAGACTCCTGCGTGCGCTATGAAGGCAAGGAGCTTTGCGAGCGCTGGGAGGCCCGGCGCAGGCAGATGGAACTGGACGTCAGCCATGCGGACAGCACCGACGCGCCATACCTGAAATCCGAACTGGCGCGCTTCACGCAGATCGTCAACACCAGTTGCAAACCCTGACACCGAAGGCCCTGCAGCCGCACCTGCATCAGTGCTTGATCATGATGTGCCGGATAGCGGTGTAATCCTCCAGACCGTACATGGACATGTCCTTGCCATAGCCGGATTGTTTCGAACCGCCGTGCGGCATTTCACTGCACAGCATGAAGTGGGTGTTGACCCATGTGCATCCGTACTGAAGTTCCGAGCTGACCCGCATGGCCTTGCCGATGTCCGAGGTCCAGACCGACGATGCCAGGCCATAGTCGCTGTCGTTGGCGAACTGGATGGCCTGGTCTACATCGGAGAACCGCGACACCGACACGACCGGGCCGAACACTTCACTGCGGACGATTTCATCTTTCTGGGTTGCGCCGGCAACCACCGTCGGCCGGTAGAAATAGCCCTTGCCCTCGCCGGTAGTGCCGCCGGTGGTTATTTCAAGATGTTTCTCGCCGCGGCAACGGTCGATGAACTCCCCAACGCGCCTCTGGTGCGCCTGGCTGACCAGCGGCCCCATTTCAACACCCTCCTCGTCCTGCGAGCCGGTCTTTATGCCGGCCACCGCGGCGGTCAGATCAGCGACGAAATTCTCGTATGCGCGGTCCTGCACATAAATACGGCAGGCGGCGGTGCAGTCCTGGCCGGCGTTGTAATAACCGAAGGTACGTATGCCGTCCACCGCGCTCTGGATGTCGGCGTCGTCGAAAATGATGACCGGCGCCTTGCCGCCCAGTTCCAGGTGCGTGCGCTTGAGCGTGCGCGAGGCGACTTCGAGCATTTTCCTGCCGGTGGCGATCGAGCCGGTCAGCGAAATCATCCTGACCTCAGGTGCATTCACCAGCGGTTCGCCGACCGTGCCGCCCCGTCCGAACACGATATTGATCACCCCGGCCGGGACGATGTCGGCGATCAGTTCAAAAAATCGCAATGAGGTCAAGGGCGTGATCTCCGACGGCTTGAGCACCAGGCAGTTGCCGGCCGCCAAGGCAGGCGCCATTTTCCAGGCCGCCATCATCAAGGGGTAATTCCACGGCGCGATGGACGCTATCACCCCGATGGGGTCCCGGCGGATCATCGAGGTATGTCCGGGCAGATACTCGGCGGCGGCCGAACCGTTGAGGCAGCGCGCCGCGCCGGCGAAAAACCGGAACACGTCGGCGATGGCCGGTATTTCATCGTTGAGCGCGGCGCTGTAAGGCTTGCCGCAGTTCATGGATTCAAGCCGGGCCAGTTCCTCGGCATGCGCCTCCACCCGGTCGGCGATCAGCAGCAGGGCGGCGGCACGGTCCTTAGGAGGCAACCTGCCCCAGCGCGCGCAGGCGGCGTCAGCGGATTGAACGGCGGAGATGACCTGCCCGGCGCTGGCTTCCGCGATCTGCGCCAGGACCTCGCCGGTCGCGGGATTGAACACGGGGAAAAGTTCGCCTTGCCCGGCTTCCAAGCGGCCATTGATGAGCATATGGGTCTGCATGTCGTTCTCCTTGGGTTTACTTGCCCGCCCCGGCAACGGAGTCGGTGTCTTTGGTTAAATGATAGGCGCCGAGGATCGGCAGCATGGTGGCCAACATCACCAGAAGGGCGACCACATTAGTGATCGGCGTGTCGCGCGGTTTGGACAGCTGGTTCAGCAGCCAGATCGGCAAGGTGCGCTCGCTGCCGGCGGTGAACGTGGTGACGATGATTTCATCGAAGCTGAGCGCGAACGCCAGCATGCCGCCGGCCAGCAACGCCGTGGCGATGCTGGGCAGGATCACGTAGCGGAAAGTCTGGAAGCCGTCGGCGCCCAGGTCCAGTGACGCCTCGATCATGGAGCCGGATGTCCGGCGCAGGCGGGCGATGACATTGTTGTAGACCACCACGATGCAGAACGTCGCATGTCCGGTGACGATGGTCAGCATGCCGGATTCGATGCCGGCCAGCTTGTAGGCCGACAGCAGGGCGATGCCGGTCACGATGCCCGGCAAGGCGATCGGCAGGATGAACAGCAGCGTGATGGTTTCCTTTCCGAAAAAACTGGCGCGGTAAAGCGCGGCCGAGGCCATGGTTCCCAACAGCATGGCCAGGACGGTGGCCTGCGCCGCGATTTTCGTGGATAACCAGGCGGCGGCGCGGACATCGTCACGCGCCAAGGTCTTGGACACCCACTCGAATGTGAAGCCCTGCAGGGGGAAGCTGAAGGAACTGGTTTCGGTATTGAAGGCGTACATGGCGATCACCAGGATCGGGAAATGCAGGAAAGCTAGCCCGATCCAAGCAGCGCCTTTCAGAATCCAGGGATGCGTGGCGTCAGAGCGCATCGAACGCACCCAGGCGCTTGGCAAGCGCCAGATACAGGGCGACCAGCACGATCGGTACGGCGGTGAATGCGGCGGCCAACGGGATATTGCCGGCGGCCCCCTGCTGCACATACACGAAATTTCCGATGAACAGACCCGAAGGCCCGATCAGCGTCGGTATGATGTAGTCACCCAATGTCAGGGAGAAAGTGAAGATCGATCCGGCCACGATGCCCGGAAACGCCAGCGGCAGCAGTACGTAGCGGAACGTCTTCAGTGCATTGGCGCCTAGGTCCTGTGATGCCTGCGTCAGGTTGTGCGGTACGCGTTCGATGGCTGCCTGGATCGGCAGGATCATGAACGGCAGCCAGATATACGTGAACACCAGGAAGCGTCCGAGGTGCGATGTCGACAGGGTCGATCCGCCGACGTAAGGTGTGCCAAGCAAACCTTCCAGCAGCGGCAGCATGCCCAGTTTCCCGATCACCCAATAGACGATGCCGCCCTTGGCCAGGATGACCGTCCAGCTGTAGGCCTTGACGATATAGCTGGCCCACATCGGGAGCATGACGCCGACGTAAAAAAAACCTTTTTCCGCCTTGCTGGCATAGACCGCCATGTAATAGGCGATCGGAAAGGCGATGAAAGCGGAAGCGATGGTCACCGCAGAGGCCATCGCCAGGGTACGCAGGATGATGTCGGCATTGGCTTTGGCGAAAATCCCGATGTAGTTATCGAAAGTCAGCGTCGGCAGCACGGTCATCGAATAATCATCGAAGCTGTAAAAGCCCTGCCACAGCAGGGCCAGCAGGGATCCTAGGTAAATCACCGCGAACCACAGCAGAGGCGGACCCAGAAGCAGGGCCAGCAACGCTTTGTCATGGCGGAACAGGAAGTTGGACAGGCCGCGCAGCGGCGTCCGGAGGTACAGGGCGTTCGGACTCATGGCCTAGTCACGCAGCGGCACCATCGCAGAAGCCGGCCAGGACAACTGGACGCCTTCACCGGGCGCCGGCACGCCATGCGCCTGTAAAAGGCTGTTTGAAAGCACGGTGGACAGCTCGAGACCCTCGCCGGTGATGATGTCGATGCGGCTGCTCGC
>DATMWF010000093.1:0-3581 GCA_035562675.1 Arenimonas sp.
GCGCTTTAAGGCGCGGTATCTCTTCCTGCCGCAGGTTGCGGTGACCGGTGACGCCGATCACCAGGCTGGCTGATGTCGAATTGCTGTCGCGCGTTTCCATGAGCCCCCTTATCGCCCCTGAACCGCATTATAGGGCAATCACCGCGGATCCGTCCGGGCGCCGGTTCCGGGCCGGCCGCGCATCGCGTCGGCAAGCCATTTCCTGAGCTGGCGCTCACCGGCGAACACGCCGATATGCCGTTTGACCAGTTTGCCCTGCGGGTCGATCAGCACCGTGAACGGCATGACGCCCCAGGCATTGCCGAGGCGGACCGAACTGTCCTGGCTGCCGGGCGGCTCGTGGTGCTGCGCAAAGCTGACCGGTATTTCCGTCAACAGGGTGAAGGCGTCATCGGGATTTTCCAGCGCGATGCCGATGACCTCAAAGCGGCCCGCGCTGCTGCGGTGGACCGCATCGAGCCACGGCATTTCCAGCCGGCACGGTCCGCACCAGCTGGCCCAGTAATTGATGAGCTGCCAGCGCCCGGGTTTCGGCAGGCGCTGCGCCGGCCCGTTGAAAGCGGAGACGGTGAACGGCGCGACCACATCGCCGATGCCGGGCGAGCCCGCAGGTGCCGGATATTCCGGCGGAATGAAGCGCTCGAACAGTTTCTGGCCGACCTCGGTGCGCAGCAGCACGCCCGGACCGGCCACGAAAATTCCCATCGCCAGGCCGAGCAGAGCGGCCAACAGCGCCACCGCGATGACACGCAGCGGCTTCACCGCGACAGCGCCCCGCGCATCATCTCCAGGGTCAGCAGCTGCGGCAGTTGACGGCCCTCGCCCGGGCCTTTCGGATACACCACATACAGCGGTACGCCGGGCGTCTTGTATTCGTCCAGGTAGGCGCTGATTTCCGGATCCTGGTTGGTCCAGTCACCGACCAGATAGACCGTGCCGGTTTCGGTCAGCAGCTGTGTGAACGCGTCGGTATGCAGCACCGCTTTTTCATTGACCTTGCAGGTGATGCACCAGTCGGCGGTCATGTCGACGAATACCGGTGTGCCCTGCGCGCGCAGTTCGTCCAGCCGCGCGCGGCTGAACGCTTGGTAGTTTTTGCCGGCGGCAACGGCGGCGGTGCTCGGCTGCGCCTGCTGCAGCGCGAACGCGAAGCTGGCCGCGGCCAGCAGGCCGATCAACAGGGCAAGCAGTTTCGCGGCCACGCTCGGCTGCAGCTTCTGGCGCTCGAACCACCACAGCGCGGCGGACAGCGCGATACCGGCGATCAGCAGCAGGGCGAGGCCATTGACGCCTTTCTGGCTGCCGAACACCCAGGCCAGCCAGACCGCGGTCAGGTACATCGGATAGGCCAGCCAATGTTTCAGCGTGTCCATCCAAGCACCGGGTTTCGGTATCCGCGAGGCCAGTGCCGGGATGAATCCGATCAGCAGGAACGGCAGGGCCAAGCCCAGGCCCAGGGCCAGGAACACCGAGAACGCCAGGGCCCAGTGCGCGGTGAACGCGAACGCCAATGCGCTGCCCATGAACGGCGCGGTGCACGGACTGGCCACCACCACCGCCAGCACGCCGGTGAAGAAGTCGCCGGCCGGCCCGGATTTCTCGGTCAACGACTGGCCCATGCCGGCCAGGCCCGAACCCCAGTTGAACAGGCCCGACATCATCAGTCCGATGGCGAACATCAGCAGGGCCAGGCCGCCGACCACGGCCGGCTGCTGCAGCTGGAAGCCCCAACCCAGCGTCTGCCCCGCGGAGCGCAGCGCCAACACGCCGAGCCCCAGTGCGGCGAAGCTGGCCATCACGCCCAGCATGTACCAAACCGCATGGCTTCGGGCATGGCCGGCCTTGCCGGCCTGGGCCAGTGCCATGGCCTTGAACGACAGCACCGGCAGCACGCAGGGCATCAGGTTCAAAATCAAGCCGCCCGCCAGCGCCAGCACCAAGGCCAGCAGCCACGCGGTCACAGGAGCGGGAGCGGCTTCAGCCGCGGCACGTTCAGCCACGTCCGTGGCTTTTGCGCCGCTGAAATCGACGGTCAGTTCACGGGTCATCGGCGGGTAGCAGATGCCTTCGTTTTTGCAGCCCTGCAGCTTCACGGTGACCGGCACGCTGGCCGGCGGCGCGGCGGCGCTGGACCACGGCACGCGCACTTCGATTTCATTGAAATACACCCGCACGTCGCCGAAGCTTTCATCGTGGTAGGGCTGGGCTTCCGGAAACAGCGGTTTCCCCAGACGGATGCCGGCGGCCTGGGTGCTGATGGCGATTTTGTCCCGGTACAGGTAGTAACCGGAGGCGGGCGTCAGGCGCACCACCAGGAATCCGCCGTCGCGCAGCGCGGCGGTCTTGAACGCCTGCGCCTCGGGCAGCGCGGTTTCCGCCGCACCGAGCAGGCCGCTGCCCTGCGGGCCGCCGAACAGCGGCTTGGAACCGGCGTCGACCGGCATCGCGACCTCGAGCAGCGTGGTCTGCGGCGGATAACAGACGCCGATATCGGCGCAGCCCTGGTATTTGACCTTCAGTGCCAGGGTGGCGAGCTGTTTCGGATTCTGCACGGCCACCGTGGCCGACACCTGCTGCCGGTAGGTTTCCACATCCCCGAAGAATTCATCGCGGTGCTTGCGGCCGGGCGGCAACAGCATGTCGCCCAGGCTGACCGAGGGATCGACCGCGCTGACCGAAAAGCGGTGCTTGTATAAGTAATAGCCGTCGGCGATTTTCCAGCTGATCCGGATTTCACCGGCCGAAACGGCCTGGGCCGAGAGCGGGTAAGCCTGCTCGACCGGCAGTAATTCGGCTTCGGTAACCGCCATCACGGGGGTCAGGCTTGCGGTCAGGCACAGGATCAGGGCGGAAAACAGACGTTTCACAGGGCGCTCGGCGGGTTTTGTTCAGCGTATTAGAGTAGCCGATGCCGGTGATTTTTGTGTGCAGCCCTTGAAAGCGCCGAGCCAGCCCCCAAATTCAATTCAACCCGAGCGGGCGTGTTTCGCGTTAGAATTGGCACTCTCTGAACCAGAGTGCTAAATCGCTGGCTTGGGATTTGTCTAACCTACTGATTTTAAACAAAAAGGTAATATATGAACATCAAACCACTGCACGATCGCGTTGTCATCAAACGCATGGAAGAAGAAAAACTGTCCGCCGGCGGCATCGTCATTCCGGATTCGGCTACCGAAAAACCGGTGAAAGGTGAAGTGTTGGCTGTTGGTGCAGGCAAGCCCTTGGACAACGGCAGCGTCCGCGCGCCGGTCGTCAAAGTCGGCGACAAGGTGCTGTTCGGCAAATACGCCGGCACCGAAATCAAACTCGACGGCACGGACATCCTGGTCGTCAAAGAAGACGACATCCTGGCCATCCTGGCTTAATCCCACATTTGAATCATTGAGGAACACATCATGGCAGCAAAAGATATCCGCTTCGGCGAAGACGCGCGTGCGCGTATGGTCAAAGGCGTCAACGTATTAGCCAACGCCGTCAAGGCCACCCTGGGTCCTAAGGGCCGCAATGTCGTGCTGGAAAAAGGCTACGGCGCCCCGACCATCACCAAGGACGGCGTGTCGGTCGCCAAGGAAATCGAACTG
>DATMWF010000094.1:0-5211 GCA_035562675.1 Arenimonas sp.
GCATTGAAAAACAAACGCATCGCGGTCATCGGCTATGGCAGCCAGGGCCGGGCACATGCCCTGAACATGCACGACTCCGGCCTGGATGTGGTGGTCGGCGTGCGCAAGGACGGCCCAAGCTGGGTGAAAGCCCAAGCCGACGGCCTGACCGTGGCCGAACCGGCGGAGGCCGTGAAGGGCGCCGATCTGGTGGCGGTGCTGACTCCGGATATGCCGCAGAAAAAACTGTATGAGGACGTCATCGCGCCGAACATCAAGCCGCATGCCGCCTTGCTGTTCGCGCACGGCTTCAACATCCACTTCGGCCAGATCAAGCCGCGCGCCGACATCGACGTGATCCTGGTCGCGCCGAAAGGCCCGGGCGCGTTGGTGCGCCGCGAGTTCGAGAAGGGCCACGGCGTGCCGTGCCTGTATGCGGTCCATCAGGACGCCTCCGGGCATGCACGTGACACCGTGCTGGCCTATGCGGCCGGCATCGGCGGGGCGCGCGCCATGCTGATCGAAACGCACTTCGCCGAAGAAACCGAGACCGACCTGTTCGGCGAGCAGGCGGTGCTGTGCGGCGGCACCACCGAACTGGTGCTGCAGGGCTTCGAAACCCTGGTGGAAGCCGGCTACAAGCCGGAAGTGGCCTATTACGAATGCCTGCACGAACTGAAACTGATCGTCGACCTGCTGCATGAAGGCGGTCTGGCCAAGATGCATCAGTTCGTCTCGGAAACCTGCCAGTACGGCGACCTGACCCGCGGCCCGCGCATCATCAACGACGAAACCCGTGCCCGCATGCGCGAAGCCTTGAAGGAAATCCAGAGCGGCCAGTTCGCCAGGGAGTTCATCGCCGAATACGAGGGCGGCAACGCCAACTACAAGGCCATGAAAGACCGCGATCTGTCGCATCCGATCGAAACAGTGGGCCTCGCGCTGCGCGCGCGCATGCCGTGGCTGGCGCCGCAGGGGAGTTGACGGCATGGATGGCAGGCAGCCTCACTCCAGTTTGACGAAGTCCGGCGCGCATTGGCTGCTGGACGCCCTGCGCGACGAGGGCTGCGACGTGCTGTTCGGCTATCCGGGCGGCGCCATCATGCCGGTTTACGATGCCTTGGTGGATTATCCGATCAAGCATATCCTGGTGCGCCATGAGCAGGGCGCGGCGCTGGCCGCCGACGGCTATGCGCGCGTGTCCGGCAAGGTCGGCGTGTGCATGGCCACCTCCGGGCCGGGCGCCACCAACCTGCTGACCGGCATCGCCAACGCATTCATGGATTCGGTGCCGATGTTGGTGATCACCGGCCAGGTGGCCACCAACGTGATGGGCACCGATGCCTTCCAGGAAGTCGATATCTTCGGCATGAGCATGCCGGTGGTCAAGCACAGCTTCATCGTGCGGCGCACCGAAGACGTCTATGCAGTGGTGCGCGAAGCCTTCGCCATCGCCCGTTCCGGCAAGCCGGGCCCGGTGCTGGTCGACCTGCCGAAAGACGTCACCGCCGGCAGCGCCGCGGCGCGTGCGGTGCGCCCGCTCGCGACGCCGGCAAAGCCGCAGCAGGCCCAGCTGGCGAAAGCCAAGGCCCTGTTGGCCGCCGCCCGGAAACCCTTGCTGTACGTCGGCGGCGGGGTCGCCATGGCCGGCGCCGAAGCGGAGCTGCGCACGTTCATGCGTGCCGTGCGCATACCGGCGGTGTGGACGCTGAAAGCGAAAGGCACGGTCGATTACCGCGATGAACTGGACCTGGGCATGCTCGGCATGCACGGCACGCCGGCGGCCAATTTCGCGGTGCAGGAATGCGACCTGCTGCTGGTGCTGGGCGCGCGTTTCGACGACCGCGCCACCGGCAAGCTGTCGACCTTCGCGCCGCAGGCGAAGGTCATCCACTGCGACATCGATCCGGCCGAAATCGGCAAGTTGCGCGGCGTCGATGCCGCGCTGGACGGCCGTTTTTCCGAGTACCTGCCGGCCCTGTCGCAGGCGCCCGACATCGATGCCTGGCGCGGGCACTGCGCGCGCCTGAAAGCGCGCAGCCCGGTGCGCTACGATGCCCCCGGCGACAAGGTGTTCGCGCCCGAGCTGCTGCGCAAACTGTCCTTGGCCGGCGGCGACGGCGTCATCGTCAGCAGCGACGTCGGCCAGCACCAGATGTGGGTGGCGCAGCATTTCCAGGTCAGCCGGGCGGCCGCGCACCTGTCCAGCGGCGGCCTCGGCACCATGGGCTTCGGCCTGCCGGCCGCGATCGGCGCGCACTATGCCGAGCCGGACGCCTGCGTGATCTGCGTCAGCGGCGATGGCGGCATCATGATGAACATCCAGGAGCTGGCGACGCTCAACCGCTACAGAATCCCGGTGAAAGTCATCGTGCTCGACAACGCGCGCCTGGGCATGGTCAAGCAGTGGCAGGAGCTGTTCTTCGGCGAACGCTACAGCGAAGTCGACCTGTCCGACAACCCGGATTTCGCCGTGCTGGCGCGCGCTTTCGGCATACCGGCGATCACCGTGGAGCGCCGCGACCAGGTCGACGCGGCGATAGCGCAGATATTGCGCAGTGAAGGACCGTTTTTCTGCCATGTGAAAATCGATCCACAGGCAAACGTCTGGCCGCTGGTGCCGCCGGGAAAATCCAACGCAGAGATGATGGGGTGTGATCATGAAACAGCGCATTGAATGTGAAATCGACCGGGCCGAAGGCAGCCTGATACGCGTCCTGGGCGTCATCGAACGGCGCGGTTACGACATCGAGGCGCTGAGCGTTTCGTTGTCCGGCCGGGATGCCTACCGCCTGGCGTTCACCGTCGAATCGGCGCGCGACATGGGCGTGCTGCTCAGGCAGCTGGAGCGGCTGTTCGATGTGCGCTGCGTGCAGCGCCAACTGCCTGAGCCGGCGCAGGCGCAGAAGCCACCCGAGGCGGTGCCGATGCCGGGTTTCCAGGCCAGCTGGCTGGCCGGCTGAGGCGTTGTCTCAGCGCAGGGCGTAGAAGATGTGGTTGCCGATGGTGAACTGCCTGTGCAGCTTCCGTGACCAGGCCGGCATGACATAGGTGGCGTGGAAGAACAGGGTGCCGTTGCGCTCGGTGGCCAAGGCCCTGCGCGCCGCGTTTCTGGTCTCGGCGCTGACCGCCGCATTCAATTTCGCCTCATTGCCCTGATACCAGGAAAACTGCTTTTTCTGCCTGACCACGGCGCACACCGACTTCGGAAAGTCCGGGGCGGCCACGCGGTTCAGGACCACATTGCCGACCGCGAGTTTGCCGGCGAAACTTTCGCCTTTGGCTTCATGGTGAATGGCGGCTTCAAGGCAACGCACTTCAGCTGGGGGTAAATCAATCATGATTCGCTCCATGTCTTGCATGTCTGTTCGGGTTTTTGGATTGGGGTAGACGGCGCTAATGGGCGCTGCGTCGCTTCGGTAGCCGGCAAATGGGGCGGCTGGGATGTTTTATTCTGCGCGGTACGTGCAACCGCTACGATGGGAAGCGCTATTCTGACGCCGCCTAACTGAATGGATTATGAATTCCTAACTTAAACAGTGACTTGTCTGAACATTAAGTTCACAATCGGGATTCCGGTCGCCTTACGATGGAAGACCGTACCGAACCCCTGGAGGAGCCGCCGTATGGCTATGAGATTCCTGTTCAACGCCGGAATGGCCGCCGCGCTGTTGGCTTTTTCCGCACCGGCGTCCGCCGGCGAAGCGCTCGTGGAATGGAAAGATCCGGATGGATACACCGACATCCGGTCCGGCGCACAAAGCGCCGAAGGCATGCGTAAAAGCATCGCGAGATCGCTCGGCGGCGAGTTCAGCGAACTGGCCGCGCTGCTGCCGCTGGGTTACCGGCTCACGGTCACCGTGACCGACCTGGACCTGGCCGGCGAGGTCGACCCGGTACCGACGCGACAGATGCGCGGGATTCGCGTGCTGAAGGACATTTACTTCCCGCGCATGACCTTCGATTACCGGCTGACGGACGCCGGCGGCGCGGTGCTGCTCGGACAGTCGGCGGTCGCGCTGAAAGACATGCAGTACCTGACCTCATCACGTACGACGCGGACCGGCGATCCGTTTTACAGCGAGCGGAAAATGATCCGCGACTGGTTCAACCAGCGGATTCTGCCGGAGGTGAAATGATGCCTGGCTCCTTGCAGGCGGGCATCCCGTTCGGTGACGGCCGGTTTGCCCCTGTGGTTGGCTTATTGCGCGGAATTGCGTTAATTTAACGGCAGGCGGCTTGCCCGCCTGAATGTCGATTCCTTGATCTTACGGAGGCTCCTATGAAGAACGCATCATTCCCATCCGCCCTGTTGCTTGCGGCGGCGGCATTTTCCTCGACGGCGTCGGCCGGTGAGGCCGCAGTGACCTGGCAGAACCCGGAGAAATACACCGATATCCAATCCGATGATGAAGCGCAGCCGGAATTCCAGGCCAAGCTTTTCGCGGAGCTGGAAAAGGAATTCAGCAAGCAGGCCGGCAGCCTGCCTGAAGGCAGCAAGCTGGCGGTGACCGTCACCGATTTCGACCTGGCCGGACAGATGCGTGACGCCAACAACAAAGATCTGATGCGTGTGGTCATCGGCAACTACTTCCCGCAGATGACCCTCGACTATACGCTGACCGACGCCGCCGGCGCCGTGCTGTCCCAGCAGCAGGGCGTGGTCTACAAGGACCAGGGGTTCTACGATGCCGACGCCTCGCTGCGCGCCAGCCGGAGCTCAAGCGATTTCTATTTCGAGACCACCATGATCCGGGGCTGGTTTTCCGGCCTGAAACGCCAGCTCAAGAAGAAATGACCATTGCCGTACCGGGCCGCGCCATGACGCGGCCTGACGGCGTCTATCCAGAGGAGACCTGACATGTCCACCCGCCGCACCCTGCGCATCTGTCTGCTGCTGTCTGCCGCGCTGTCCAGCACCGGCGTGCTCGCCGGTGAAGCGGCCGTCACCTGGCAGAATCCGGAAAAATACGCCGATATAGAAACCGATGATCTCGACCAGCAGGCGTTCCAGGCCAGGCTGTTCAAAACGCTGGAAAAGGCATTCAGCCAGCAGGCCGGCAGACTGCCGGAGGGCAGCAGGCTCACGGTGACCGTGACCAACCTCGATCTGGCAGGTGAACGGCGCATCAGGAACGACGGGGATTACATGCGGGTGGTCAACGACGGCTATTTCCCGAAGATGGCGCTCGACTACACCGTGACCGATGCCGCCGGTGCGGTGGTTTCCGG
>DATMWF010000095.1:0-2227 GCA_035562675.1 Arenimonas sp.
CTGATCCACAGGCCCAGGCCGAAACTGCAGTACGCGGCGAACGGGCGGTTCAGTTCCAGGCAGCCCAGCGCGGTGCGGAACGCGCGCCAGGTCAGGATGCCGAACAGGCCGACCAGCACGCAGATGCCGATGAAACCGAACTCCTCGGCATACACCGAGAAGATGAAATCGGTATGCGCTTCAGGCAGGTAGTCGAGCTTCAGGATGCTGCCGCCCAGGCCCACGCCGCTGAAACCGCCGCGGCCGATGGCGATGAAGGCCTGCACCAGCTGGAAACCGGAGTCGAACTGGTCGGCCCACGGGTTCAGGAAGGTGGTCAGGCGCTTGACCCGGTACGGCTCCAGCCAGGCGATGAAGCCCATCGCCACGACGATGCCGATGGCGGGCCCGATGATGTGTTTTTGGTTGGCGCCGCCCAACCAGATCATGCACAGGGTGATGGCCAGGATCAGCGCCGACGAACCGAAGTCCGGCTGGATCAGCAGCAGCGCCACCAGCAGGCTGGCGACGCCGATGGGTTTCAGCAGGGCCTTCAGGCTGGCGCCGATCTGGTCGCGGTAGCGCACCAGGTAGCTGGACAGCCAGACGATGTACATCAGCTTGACCGCCTCCACCGCCTGGAAGTTGATCGGGCCGACGTGCACCCAGCGGCGCGCGCCGTTGACCGACTTGCCGATGCCCGGAATCCATACACTGAGCAGGGCCAGAAAGCACAGGGCCAGGAATACATAGCCGTACTGCTCGATCTTCTTGATGTCGGTGCGCATGATCAGGAACGCCAGGCCCAGTCCGCCGGCCAGGAACATCAGGTGCCGGATGAAATAATGGAACGGGCCGAATCCGGACTTTTCCGCGAACGACATCGAGCTCGACGCCACCATCATCAGGCCGATGCAGATCAGGGCCGTGACCGCGCTCAGCATCCACAGGTCGACCTGGCCGTTGAGCTCCTTGAATTTGGTGGCTTGTGCGGGCGTACCCATCAGCGCACCTTCAGGGTGGCGAGGCCGACCAGCACGAGAATGACCGAGATGATCCAGAAGCGCACGATCACGCGCGGCTCCGGCCAGCCCTTCAGTTCGAAATGGTGGTGGATCGGCGCCATGCGGAACACGCGTTTGCCGGTCAGCTTGAACGAGGCCACCTGGATCATCACCGACAAGGTTTCGACCACGAAGATGCCGCCCATGATCACCAGGATCAGCTCCTGGCGCACGATGACCGCGATCGCGCCCAAGGCGGCGCCCAGCGCCAGCGCGCCGATATCGCCCATGAACACCATGGCCGGAAAGGTGTTGAACCAGAGAAATCCGAGGCCGGCGCCGGAAATCGCCGCGCACAGGATGGCCAGTTCACCGGCGCCCGGCACCGGCGGTATCTGCAGATAGGTGGAGATCATCGCATTGCCCGACGCGTAGGCGAAGATGCCCATGCCGCCGGCGACCAGCACGGTCGGCATGATCGCCAGTCCGTCCAGCCCGTCAGTGAGGTTGACCGCATTGGAGAAGCCGACGATCCAGAAATACGCCACCACCATGAACACCGCGCCCAAGGGAATGGCGACGTTCTTCAGCAGCGGCATATATAAGGTGGTGTTCGACGGGGCGTCGGCGGTCGTAAACAGCACCACCGCGGCGATGGCACCGAACACCGACTGCAGCGCGTACTTGTGGCGTGATTTCAGGCCGTTCGGATCGCGCCGGACGATCTTGATCCAGTCATCCAGCCAGCCGATCAGGCCGAAACAGACCAGCACCGCCAGCACGATCCAGACATAGCGGTTGCGCAGGTCGGCCCACAGCAGGGTCGACAGGCAGATGGTCATCAGGATCAGGGCGCCGCCCATGGTCGGCGTGCCGGCCTTGGAGAAATGCGACTGCGGACCGTCGGTGCGGATCGGCTGGCCGCCGCCCTTGAGCCGGGACAGCCGTTCGATGACCGTAGGGCCCAGCCACAGGGACAGGGCCAAGGCGGTCAAGGCGCTCAGGATGGCGCGCATGGTGATGTAGTCGAACAAGGCGAACAACCGGGCGAAGTCCTGCAGCCAACGGGCCAATTCAAGCAGCATCTGTGTTCTCCTTCATTCCGAATGCCAGCAACAGGGCCTTGACCACGAGATCCATCTGACTGGAGCGCGAGCCTTTGACCAGGATCCGCTGGCTGGCGGTGGTGTTTTTGATCAGGGCGGCGATCAGTTCATCGCGGCCGGCAAAGTGCGCCGCCCCGG
>DATMWF010000096.1:0-3462 GCA_035562675.1 Arenimonas sp.
CCGAGAACCCGCGGGCGGCATACCGGCGCGACAGCGCGATCAGGAACGCCGCGATCCGTTGGTCTGCGCTGTAGTCGCCGGCCAGCAGCGCGGCTTTGCCGATGTCCTGCGACAGCAGGCGGAACAGCTGGGCCTGCAGCAGCGGCATGCGCGCCGCGAGCATGGCCATCTTCGGGAACGAGAACCGGCACAGCATCACCGTGTCCAGCGCAATGGCGTTGCAGGGGTATTTCTCGTGATGGATGGCATTCAGACCGATCACTTCACCGGGCAGGAAGAACCCGAGCACCTGCTCGTCACCGGACAGGTCGATGACATTGGTCTTGACCGTGCCGCTGCGGACGGCGGCGATGGCATTGAACTCATCGCCCTCCCGGAAAATGGTATCGCCCTCATGGAACGGGCCGATGTGCTCGACCAGGACATGCAAATCCTTCAGTTCGGATTTGTCGTAACCCTGCGACATGCAGGCCTGGGAAAACGCGCAGGTCGTGCAGAAATGGGCGTCATCGCCATCATCGGCGCAGACCGGTGACAACCGCCGGGAATGCATCAACATGCCGTATCGGCCTGGTGATTGGCCAAGGACGTGCGGTATGGTTGGCGTGACAAGCGAGGTGATGCGTGCATAGGCTTCAATTATACGCCGATTGCCTATCTGGGGAAGTGGCGCGGGCTTCAAAAAAAAGCCACGCAGGGCGTGGCTTTAAATGAAACAGGCTGAATCAAAAGGAGGTGACGCAACTTCATGAGCCCGGTTAAGAGAGGGAAGCCAGACTCATTAAGCCATTTAATAATAAACTTAATAATATCAAATTTAATATTAAATATTTTTATAGTTAGTATGCGTATATTTAATTTCATATCGCAGGCCAATTCATGGACAGTAGAACTAACCCCCGCCATTCACACGCTGCGCAGCGCGTCCCGCCTGCCGCGCGAGGAGAGCCTGACCGTGCCTACCGATCAAGAAACGGCGTTCAAAGCCCAAGGTCTGCCGCCCGCTCAAGGCCTGTATCACCCCGAACACGAGAAAGACGCCTGCGGGGTCGGCTTCATCTGCAATTTGGACGGGGATAAATCACACGCCATCATCTTCGACGCCATCCAGATCCTGATCCGGCTGACTCACCGCGGCGCCAGCTCCAGCGACAACCGCACCGGCGACGGCGCCGGGCTGTGCATCCAGGTCCCGGATGAATTCTGCCAAGCGGCGGCCCGACAGCTCGACATCACCCTGCCGCCGGCCGGCGATTACGCCACCGGCCTGTTTTTCCTGCCGATCAATCCCGGCGAACGCCTGTGGTGCCAGCAGCAGCTGGAACGCCTGTGCTTCGAACAGGGCCAGCGCTTCCTGGGCTGGCGCGAACTGCCGGTCAACCGCGGCGCGCTGGGCGAAATCGCCGCGCGCAGCGAACCGAGCATCTGGCAGCCGTTCATCGCCCGCAACCCGGCCGGCACCGCCGCCGGCCGGGATTTTGAACGCGCTCTGTTCCTGATCCGCAAGCGTCTGGAGAAAACGCTGCGCGATTCCACCCTGGTCGAGAAGGAAACCTGTTACATCCCGTCGCTGTCGTCCCGCACCATCATCTATAAAGGCCTGCTGCAGCCGCAGGACTTCGCCGCCTACTTCCAGGACCTGCTCGATCCGCTCATGAAAACCGGCCTGGCGCTGGTGCACCAGCGCTACAGCACCAACACCTTCCCGGCCTGGAAGCTGGCGCAGCCGTTCCGCATGGTCTGCCACAACGGCGAGATCAACACCCTGCGCGGCAACGTCAACTGGATGAACGCGCGCCAGTCCCTGTTCGCGCATGAGGCGTTCAACGGGCATATGGATGAGCTGTTTCCGGTCTGCGTGCCGGGCGGCTCGGACTCGGCGCAGTTCGACAACTGCCTGGAGCTGCTTTACCACACCGGCCGCGATCTGCCGCACGCGATGATGATGATGGTGCCGGAAGCCTGGCAGAAACACCAAAGCATGGCCGACGACAAGAAGGCCTTCTACGAATACCACAGTTGCCTGATGGAACCCTGGGACGGCCCTGCCCTGTTGCCGTTCACCGACGGCACGTTCGTCGGCGCCCTGCTCGACCGCAATGGCCTGCGCCCGGCGCGCTGGATGCTGACCAGCGACCGGCAGGTGATCCTGGCATCGGAAACCGGGGTGATCGACGTGCCGCCGGAGAAGGTCCTGAAAAAGGGCCGGCTTCAGCCGGGCAAGATGTTCCTGATCAACATTGAACAGGGCCGTATCGTCGATGACGAGGAGATCAAGCAGGACATAGTGCAACGCCGCGACTACCGCGCCTGGCTGGACCAGCAGCTGGTCGACCTGGACAAGCTGCCGGATGCCGACAGCTCGCGCATCGCGCCGGTCGAAGACCTGTTGACCCAGCAGCAGCTGTTCGGTTACAGCCTGGAAGACCTGAAGATCGTGCTCAAGCCGATGGCCCTGAACGCCGAGGAGGCGCTCGGCTCGATGGGCGTCGACACGCCGATCGCCGTACTGTCGGAAAAACCGCAGCTGCTGTACAGCTACTTCAAGCAGCTGTTCGCACAGGTCACCAACCCGCCGCTGGATGCCATCCGCGAAGCGCTGGTGACCTCCAGCATCACCAATCTCGGCCGGCAAAGCGACCTGTTCAAGGAAACCGCCGGCCATTGCCGGTTGCTGAAACTGACATCGCCGGTGCTCAGCAACACCCAGCTTCAGCAGATCCGCGACAGCGGCATCCCGGCGCTGCATACCGAAACCCTGCCGATGTTCTTCGCCATCCAGGACGGCGGCGATGGCCTGCGCGACGCCCTGCAGGCGTTGTGCGAAAACGCCGAGCGCGCGGTCGATGCAGGAGCCGGCCTGCTGATCCTGTCCGACCGCGGCGCCGATGCGCAGCACACGCCGATTCCCGCGCTGTTGGCCACCGGCGCGGTGCACCACCACCTGATCCGCTGCGGCAAGCGCTCACTGTGCGGCCTGATCGTGGAAAGCGGCGAAGCCCGCGAAGTGCACCATTTCGCCTGCCTGATCGGCTACGGCGCCGGCGCCATCAACCCATACCTGGCGCTGGCCAGCATCGAAAACCTGCTGGCCGACGGCAGCCTGATCGACGGCGACGGCGCCAAACCCATCGATGCCGACAAAGCCACCGCCAACTTCATCAAGGCGGTCGAGAAAGGCGTCATCAAGGTCATGTCGAAGATCGGCATCGCCACGCTGCAGAGTTACCGTGGCGGCCAGCTGTTCGAAGCCATCGGCCTGAACAACGAGGTCGTCGACCGCTATTTCACCGGCACCCGCTCGCGTATCGCCGGCGCCGGCCTGCAGGAGATATCCGATGATGTCGCGCAGCGCCGCATGCGCGCCTATCCGACGCAGGACATGCCGGGCGCGCTGGACCTGGACACCGGCGGCCTGTATCAATGGCGCCGCAACGGCGAGCGCCACCTGCTGAATCCGGA
>DATMWF010000097.1:0-1621 GCA_035562675.1 Arenimonas sp.
GGCACCGCTCGGTTTACCTGGCCGAGACCCTGGCCAGGCACTTCAACGGCCTCGGCCGTGATAAGGTAATGGTGTACCACAGGGAATTGGAGTGATCATGGCAGAACGCATATTGACGGTCAGCGCCGAAAACGGCCTGCATGCCCAGGCATCCGCCAAAGTCGTGCAGGTCCTCAGCCATTTCGACTGTAAAATCAGCTTCTCGCTCGGTAGCCGCGAAGTCAACGCGAAGAGCATCATGGGCGTGATGCTGCTGGCCGCCGGCCCGGGCAAACAGATCACCGCGCAGGCCGACGGCGATGACGCCGAACAGGCGCTGGACGCGCTGGAGCTGCTGTTCAACAGGCAGTTCATGGATTAACGGCTTTCCTTCTGTTCAGCGCCGCGGTTTGCGTTGATAATAATCGAGCATTCCGGGGGAGAGTCAGATGGTTGAACACAACCGCCACATGAAAACGGCGCAGCAGCTGCGCCTGCTTTCCGACGCCCTGGATTCGGGCCGTCTGGGGCCTGTAAGGCGCTTGGTCAACATCCTTTCGCCGGCGGAAATCGGCAATCTGCTGGAATCGCTGCCGGCCGCCAAGCGCAACATCGTCTGGGGTCTGGTCGATCCGGAGGACGACGGCGAGGTGCTGGTGCATGTCGGCGACGACGTGCGCGAAAGCCTGCTCGCGGAAATGGACCAGGACGAGATCATCGCGGCGGTCGAAGACCTGGACCTCGACGATCTGGCCGACCTGATCGACGACCTGCCGGACACCGTCATCGACGAAGTGCTGAAATCCATGGACCGCGACCACCGCGAACGCCTGGAACAGGCGCTGTCCTATCCGGAAGACAGCGCCGGCCGGCTGATGAACACCGACGTGGTGACCGTGCGCGCCGACGTCACCATCGATGTGGTGCTGCGCTACCTGCGCCTGCGCGGCGAACTGCCGGAGCACACCGATTACCTGTACGTGGTGTCGCGCCGCAACCAGTACATCGGCCGGATTTCGGTCAGCGACCTGCTGACCAAGGACCCGGTCACCCCGATCAACGAACTGATCAACGACGAGCAGCCGGGCATCCCGCTGGAAACGCCCGACAACGAAGTGGCCAAGCAGTTCTCCGACCATGACTGGATTTCCGCGCCGGTGGTCGACGCCAACAACATCCTGCTCGGCCGGATCACCATCGACGACGTGGTCGACATCATCCGCGGCCAGGCCGAACACCAGGCGCTGAGCGCGGTCGGCCTGGACGAAGACGAAGACCTGTTCAGCCCGGTACCGCGCGCCGCCAAGCGCCGGGCGCTGTGGCTGGGCATCAACCTGGCGACCGCCTTCCTGGCCTCCTGGGTCATCGGCCGTTTCGAAGCCACCCTGCAGCAGATCGTGCCACTGGCCATCCTGATGCCGATCGTGGCCAGCATGGGCGGCGTGGCCGCCACGCAGACCCTGACCCTGATGGTGCGCGGCATCGCGCTCGGCCAGGTCGGCGTCGGCAACCTGAAAGCGCTGTTCAACAAGGAAGCCCTGGTCGGCCTGATCAACGGCCTGGTGTGGGCGGTGGTGGTCGGCATCATCGCCGGCTTCTGGTTCGAGCCGAAAATCGGCCTGGTGATCGGCTGCGCGATGGT
>DATMWF010000098.1:0-6572 GCA_035562675.1 Arenimonas sp.
GATCGCTTCCAGCACATCGACCACGTTCAGGCCGGTTTTCGCGGAGATCGAAACGGCATCTTCGGCATCGATGCCGATCACCGCCTCGATTTCGGCCTTGACGCGCTCGATGTCGGCGGTCGGCAGGTCGATTTTGTTCAGCACCGGAACCACTTCCAGGCCCTGCTCGACGGCAGTGTAGCAATTGGCCACGGACTGGGCTTCCACACCCTGTGCGGCGTCCACCACCAAGAGCGCGCCTTCACAGGCGGCCAGGGAACGCGATACCTCGTAACTGAAGTCCACATGGCCGGGAGTATCGATGAAATTGAGCTGGTAGACCTGGCCGTCTTTGGCTTTATACGGCAGTGAAACCGATTGCGCCTTGATGGTGATGCCCCGCTCCCGCTCGATGGGATTGGAATCAAGCACCTGTGCTTCCATTTCGCGCGCTTCCAAGCCGCCGCAGATCTGGATGATGCGGTCGGCCAAGGTGGATTTGCCGTGGTCAACATGGGCGATGATGGAAAAATTGCGGATATTCTGCATGCAATGGCTTTTGAGTAAACTTAGCCTTCCATTATCGCATAGACCGCCGATTCTGAGGCGGTTTTCCGCCTCAGAATCAATTTCTTACGGCATGCTCAGGGTGTGGATACCGATGCTTTCGGCATTCTGGATCAACAGGCGGACACGGTCACCGGACGCGTATCCGGCAAGCGCCTTGTTGAACGCCTGGACCGAATTGACCGGCTGTGAGCCGACCTGAAGGATCACGTCGCCTTTGTTGATGCCCATCTGGTTCAGCACCGGCAGGTTGATGCGTGAAATTTCCACGCCACCGCCGGCAATACCCAGGCGTGAACGCGTGGCCGGGCTGACCTCAGACACGGAAAAACCCAACTTTCCGGCAGCGCTGGGCTCGGCTGGCTTTGGAACTGGCGCGGATGACTGCCCCGAGGCGCTTTCGTCCAAGGCAGTCAGTGTGACGTTCAGCGCCAGTTTCTGTCGGTTACGCAGCAGGCTGAGCTGGGTTTTGGTTCCCGGCTGCAAAGCGCCCACCAGTGGCGGCAGATCTGAAGACTGAAGGATTCTCTGGCCATTGAAGGCGGTAATCACATCGCCCGGCACGACGCCGGCCTTGGCCGCCGGACTGCCGTTCAGAACGCTGGCAACGAAGGCGCCCTCCGCCGCTTTCAAGCCCAAATCGGCCAACTCCTCGCCTTGCAGGTCACGTACCTGGACGCCAAGCTGGCCGCGCTTGACGGTACCGGTGGCCTTGATCTGCTCGACGGCGTTCATCGCCACCTGGATGGGAATCGCGAAGCTGACACCCATGTAACCACCGGAATTGCTGAATATCTGCGAATTGATGCCAATGACCTCACCGCGCGTATTGAGCAGCGGGCCACCGGAATTGCCGCGGTTGATGGCTACGTCGGTCTGGATGAACGGCACATAGCGCTGGCTGCCATCGATGCTGGGACGCCCCAGGGCGCTGACGATGCCGGCGGTGACCGAACGGTCGAAGCCGAACGGCGAACCGATAGCGACCACCCATTGACCCGGCTTCAGGTTTTTCGAATCGCCGATGGCGAGCACCGGCAGGTTCTTCGCGTTGATTTTAAGTACGGCGACATCGGTCGAGGGGTCGGAACCGATGATCTTGGCGTCAACCTCCCGGCGATCGGCCAAATGCACGGTGACCTTGTTGGTGCCTTCGATGACATGGTGGTTGGTCAGCACGTAGCCATCCGATGAAATGATGAAGCCTGACCCGAACGACATGCCGCCGCGCGGCATCGGCTGGCCGGGCGTACCGGGCATCTGCTGGCCGAAGAATTTCTTCAGGAACTCCTGCATCTGCTCGTCTTCCGGGGACTGTCCCGAGTCCGCCAGGGCCGGCCCCTTGACCGCAGTATCCACGGAGGCTTCGATGCTGACCACCGCAGGCGAGGCGCGTTCGACCAGCGCGCTGAAATCGGGAAGCGCGACCAACGGCGCCGAAGCGGAGGCCGGCGCGCTCTGCGCCTGGACCGGCTGCTGTGCCTGCTGCCAACAAGCGACCAGTACGGCGCAGCATACAAACCCGAAGACAAAACGTGAAATTGGTGTGTATTTTTTCATGGGTACCCTCATCGACTGATTTTCATAAAGATCAATTGCTTATGGACCGGTAGCGGCCAGGAAGCGCTCCAAGGTGGAGAGCGGCACTTTGCCCAGGGCCACATAACGCGTTTTGCCGTCAGCCAGCACCAGACCATTGACGGCATCGCGCTTCATCTGCGCCTTTTCCCTTGCCGATGACGGCTCGACGTAGAGGGAAACGCTGGACAGGCCATCGCTGTAGAGGTAATGCCTGGAGCCGCCCCTGCTTTCCTGGGCGATCAATTTGAAGCCCTTGACGCCTTTATAGGGGTTGTCGAGCGCATTCGGGCCGGCAAGACGTTTCGGCTTGCTCTGCTGCGGCGCAGGAGAAGTCGTGATCTGGGTGAACACCACCTGCTCGACGATACCGCCCCGTTCATCAAGCGTCAGCACACGCAGGGGCAATCCGGTTTCCTCGTCCAGCCAGAGCCGGTGGCTATAGCGCAGTTTGTCCTCGGCCTTGATGTCGACGACTTGTGCGGAACGCCCGGCAACGCGGCTTTTTTCGGCCAGGCTGGTTTTGTACCATTTATTGTCCGCGGCCTGAGAGAACTGGCTGAATATGGTCTGTTCGGCGGCGGAAATCGTGCTGAACCGGCCCTTCCTGGCCTGGGCATCGGTCTGGAATTTACCGCCCTGCTTGACCAATTCCCTGGGCTCGCCGGACAACGTTTTCAGGCGCAGGGTTTCCACGCCGTTGTTCATCTGGTGGTTGACGGTGAAAGACTCCACCGAGGCGCCCCGTGCCAGAACAATGACGCCTTTGTAGTTATGGTTGAGCACGGCCGTGTCGATGCGCTCGAGCCACTGTTGTGCATCGTTGCGCCAGAGCTGCTGGACCCAGTCCCGGCTGCTGTCAAGCCAGCCTTTCGGTTCGGCGTGCGCCTGCGACAAAGGTGTCAGCAGGAGCAGCAGGCCAATTGCGCGCCACGTGGTCATTGCGTGTCCAGCTCCTTGTCCTGGCCGGTCGGCGCGGACGGATCCGACTCGGTCTCGGGCTCGGCAAGGATCTGCGCGTAGGAAACCAATCCGCTGTTGGCGTTGGCACCGATCATTTCATTGTGGCGGACCACATAATCCTCCATGTTCTGGCCGCTTTTCGGCCACGATTTGGCACGCGTGGATTCGTTGAGTTCGAATTGCGAGGGATCGTTGCCATCGGCGATGCGCGCATCCGGCGGCTGTGCGGCATCGAATCCAGTCACGGATCGGCTGCCGGTGGCCGCCACGGCCGCGGGCTTGCCGGTTTGGGCCACGCGTGGCTCCGGCACGGCCGCAACGGCGGTTGGCCGGTCTTGCGGCGCCTGGGCGAGCGTGGGCTCGGCGGTGTCGGAAGGCTGCAGCAGTTGATAACCGAGGGCGGCCACCAAGGCCAAGGCCCCGAACGACGCCACCAGGCGCAGCGGCTGCCGGAACCGGGAGGACGGTGCATCGCACTGCGCGCAGATGCGCTCCGCGCTGTCGGCCGGCATCAGCTGGAATGGCTGGGACTTCAGGACCGACGACGCGATCCAGGCGCGTTCGCAGCAGGCCCTGAGCGCCTCGTCGTTGGCCAGCCGCTTCTGGAAGAACCGGCGTTCGCTGTCGGAAAGTTCACCGTCGATATAGGCGCTAAGCTGTTCTAAGTCGTTTTCGTTGATAGGTTTCATGGCCTTACTCTCTGCTGCTCGTATAAAGGGCGCAAACGGGCGTCAATCGCCTCGCGTGCTCTGAAGATGCGGGACCGCACGGTTCCGACCGGGGAATTCATCACGTCGGCGATTTCCTCGTAGGAGAGTCCTTCCATTTCCCGCAGGGTGATCGCCTGGCGTATCTCTTCCGGAAGCTGGTCGAGCGCCTTGCTGACTACTTTGGCAATTTCTTCGCGTAAAAGTTCATGCTCCGGCGTATCGTTGTTCTGGACATAGATGCCGCCGTCGATGAACTCGGCATCCTCAAGCTCGACGTCCGAGGAGGGCCGGCGTTTCTTTCCGGCCAGATGGTTCTTGGCCGTATTCACCGCGATCCGGTACATCCAGGTATAAAACTGGCTGTCGCCCCGGAATCCGGGCAGCGATTTGTAGGCACGGATGAAGCTATCCTGCACCACGTCCTGGCAATCCCCGTAATCGCGCACGAAGCGGCTGACCACGGCGGCTATCCGGTGCTGGTATTTACGGACCAGCAGGTCGAACGCGCTCTTATCGCCCGCCTTGGCCCGCTGCACCAATTCACTATCGATTTCGTGTTCGCCCATCGGGCTTGAATCTCCGTTTCTTTAATACGATGAGCAGGTCCTTAGGCGCCTTTGCATGCCGAAAGTTCCCGGTAATTGACCAACGCCGCCAAAACGGTGATGATAAGCGCTCCATCAATTTCAATCAAACGAATGTATGAATTTATTCAGTGGCCTGTCCCCTGTGCATTGGCACGTCGAAACCCGCAATGACGGCATCCTGATCCTGAGTCTGGATCGCAAAGACGCCAACGTCAATGCCCTCTGCCAGGCTGTGCTCAACGAATTGGATGCGTTGATCGAACGGATCGCGTTCGCGCCGCCGAAAGGCCTCATCATCCGCTCGACCAAGAAGGCGGGTTTCATCGCTGGCGCGGACATCGCCGAATTCGCCGAATTCGACGCCAAAGGCACGGTGCTGGACGCCATCAGCAACGGCCAGAACATCTTCCAGCGCGTCGCCGAGCTACCCTGCCCGACGGTCGCCTTGATCCACGGCCATTGCATGGGCGGCGGCACAGAGCTGTCGCTTGCGTGCTCGGCCCGCGTCGCGTCCAACGATGAAAGCACCCGGATCGGACTGCCCGAGGTGAAACTGGGCATTTATCCCGGTTGGGGCGGCAGCGTCCGCCTGCCGCGCCTGGTCGGAGCGCCCGCCGCTTTCGACATGATGCTCACCGGTCGCACCCTGTCGGCCTCGGCAGCCAAGGCCATCGGCCTGGTCGACAACGTCACGGAACAGGCCTTGATGGTCAATAAGGCCGTCGAACTGATTGAACGCGGCGTACATCGCCCGTTCAAGCAGAAGGCCGTCGCCTTCTTGAGCAATACCGGGCCGGCCCGCAGGATTCTGTCCGGCGTATTCATCAAGCAGGTTGCCCGCAAGGCCAAGAAAGACCATTACCCCGCGCCGTACAGCCTGATCAGCACCTGGCAACGCAGCGGCGGATTGGGCGTGCGGGCCGCCTTGAAGCAGGAGGGCCTGTCGGTCGCCAAACTGGCGCAGACACCGACCGCCCGCAACCTGACCCGGATTTTCTTCCTGCAGGAGCGCCTGAAATCGCTCGGCGGCAAGGATCACGGCATCGCCCATGTGCACGTCATCGGCGCCGGCGTGATGGGCGGCGACATCGCGGCCTGGTGTGCCTTGAAAGGTTTCACCGTGACCCTGCAGGACCGCGAGCTGAAATACATCCAGCCCGCGCTCGAGCGCGCCGGAAAACTGTTCGAACGCAAAGTGAAGAACGAAACCAAACGTGAAGCGGCCCTCGGACGCCTTGCCGCAGACGTCAGCGGTGACGGCGTCGCCAAGGCCGACCTGATCATCGAGGCGATTTTCGAGAACCTGGAAGCCAAGCAAAGCCTGTACGCCTCGCTCGAACCGCGCATGAAACCGGATGCGCTGCTGGTGTCCAACACCAGCTCGATCGCGCTCGGCGGCTTAAGCGGAAATCTCGCCAGGCCGGCGCAGTTCGCCGGTCTGCATTATTTCAACCCGGTGGCGCTGATGCCGCTGGTCGAAATCGTCAGGCACGACGCGATCGATGCCGAAACCGAACGCCGCTTGGCCGCGTTCTGCCGCGTCATCGACAAATTGCCCGTGCCGGTGGCCGGTACGCCGGGGTTCCTGGTCAACCGCATACTGGCGCCTTATATGCAGGAAGCCATCATGGCGTTTTCCGAGGGGATTCCGGGACGTGCCATCGACAAAGCGGCCCTGGATTTCGGCATGCCGATGGGGCCGATTGAACTGGTCGATACCGTCGGACTGGATGTCGCCGCCAGCGTCGGCAAGATCATGGCGGAATTCCATGGTCAGGCCCTGCCGGACGTATTCAAGGTCGAAGACGGCAAACGCGGCAAAAAAGACGGTCAAGGCCTGTATCAGTGGGTGGACGGCAAGGCCGTCAAACCTGATCTGCCGAAGGACTACCAAGCCCCGGATGACCTGCAGGACCGGCTAGTATTCGCCCTGTTGAACGAAGCGGTTTCCTGCCTGCAGCAAGGTGTGGTCGCCGATGCCGATCTGCTTGATGCCGGCGTGATCTTCGGGACCGGCTTCGCGCCGTTCCGCGGCGGCCCCATCGCGCACATCAAAGCGGTCGGCGCACCGGCCTGCGTTGCCCGGTTGAAGCAGCTGGAAGCCAAGTACGGAAGCCGTTTCACCCCGAAGGCGGGTTGGGACAGGCTGTAATCGTTCGGGTGGCGGATGCTTAATCCGCCACCTGCC
>DATMWF010000099.1:0-4041 GCA_035562675.1 Arenimonas sp.
ATCACATAGCCGCCGATGGTGGCGGTGTGGCAGGAACCGAGTTCAGCCGGCATGCCCAGCTTGGCACGCACCGGCGCAGTGTCGGGCACGTCGTTGGGGCTGACTTTGAAGCCGTTTTTCTGCAGATGCTGGATCCATGCATGGCAGCAGCCGCAGTATTGGTTTTTGTACACGCTGATGTTCAGCGCGGACTGCGCGAACACGGCACCCGATGCGGCCAGGGCCAACAGCAGGAACAACAGGCGGAAGGTGCGGGTCAGGGTCATGGCGGTGTCCTAGGCGTGGTGTTTGCTGGCTATCTTAAACCCATCAGGCCGTAACGTTGTAAAATGACGCCATGAGCACACGCGATCCCCTGTACGACATCATCGGCGACATCCACGGCCAATACGGCAAACTCGAGGCCCTGCTGGGCAAACTCGGCTACAGCCACGCGCATGGGCTATGGACCCCGCCGGATGGCCGCATGGCGGTGTTCCTGGGCGATCTGATCGACCGCGGCCCCGAGCAGCTGAAGACCCTCAATGCCGTGCGCGCCATGTGCGAGGCCGGCTTTGCGCACTGCGTGATGGGCAACCACGAGCTGAACGCCATCGGTTTCGTGACGCCGTATCCCGACACGCCCAAAACCCGGGGCATGTTCGCGCGCGAACACAGCAACAAGAACCGCCGCCAGCATATTGAATTCCTGGAACAGGTGGGCGAGGGCAGCGACCTGCACGCTTACTGGATCGAGTGGTTCCGGACCCTGCCGCTGTTCCTCGACCTGGGCGGCATCCGCGCGGTGCACGCCTGGTGGCACCAGCCGCACATCGACACCCTGCACCGCCACAACATGCACGACGGCCGGCTGAGCGACCAGCAGGTGCTGTGGGCGCTGGGCAAGCACGACGGCCAGCGTCATGAGGCCTTCGACGCCATGGAAGGCCTGAGCAAGGGCCTGGAGATCCGCCTGCCGGAAGGCCTGACCTTCACCGACCATGCCGGCAACGTCCGCAAGGACGCGCGCACGCGCTGGTGGCTGGAAGGCGCCGAATTCCTGCACGAAATCGCCATCACCGAGGGCGTCGAATCGCCGCAGCTGCATGGCCACCCGATTCCGCACAGCTTCAATCCGATGCCGGTCAGCGGCGCGCCGGTGTTCATCGGCCACTATTGGATGCAGGGCAAGCCGGCCATCCTGACCCCGAAAGTCGCCTGTCTGGATTACTCCGCGGCGCATAACGGCCCGCTGGTGGCTTACCGCTGGCGCGGCGAAAGCGAACTGACCGACGCCGGTTTCGTGCAGGCAGGCGCGCCATGAAGACGCCGCCGGCCCTGCAGCCGCTGATCGACGACGGCATCCTCGACGACGTGCTGCGCCCGCTGAAAAGCGGCAAGGAAGCGGCTGTGTATGTGGTGCGCCGCGGTGACGAGGTGTTGTGCGCCAAGGTCTACAAGAACATGGCGCAACGCAGCTTCCAGGCCCGCGTGCAGTATCAGGAAGGCCGCAAGGTGCGTGGCAGCCGGCAGACCCGGGCGATGGCCAAAGCCACCAAATTCGGGCGCAAGGAACAGGAAGCGACCTGGAAGAACACCGAGGTCGACGCGCTGTATGCGCTGCATGACGCCGGCGTCAGCGTGCCGCGTCCGCACGGCTATTTCCACGGCGTGCTGCTGATGGAACTGATCTGCGACGAGGCTGGTTTCAGCGCCGCGCGCCTGGGCGAGGTCGAACTCAACGCCGAGCAGGCGCGCTAGTACCATGCCGAACTGATCGCTGATGTGGTGCGCATGCTGTGCCTGGGCCTGATCCACGGCGACCTGAGCGAATACAACGTGCTGGTCACCGCGCAGGGCCCGGTCATCATCGACCTGCCGCAGGTGGTCAGCGCCGCCGGCAACAACGCCGCGCGCGACATGCTGCTGCGCGACGTGCACAACCTGCGCGCCACCCTGGCGCGTTTCGCGCCGGAACTGGCCAGCACCCATTACGGCGAGGAAATGTGGGCGCTGTATGAAAAAGGCGAACTGCAGCCCGACGCCAAACTGACCGGCCTGTTCACCTTCGACGAGCACAGCGCCGACCTGGATGCGGTGCTGATGTCGATCGAGGACGCCCGCCAGGAGGCCGTCATCCGCCAGCAGGGCCGCGAGGCGGCCGAGCAGGACGGGTAACGGGACCTTCGCGGCTGCGCGGTGCCAATGGGTGCGGCGGCGCACAGACAGGTGCCCGCCAAACGGACAGAATGCCACTATAATCGGTCAGCGATCCACCGGCGGTCACCCGATATCCGAGGGATGTTCGATGCCTGTTTTATTGCGCGAAAAACTCATCATCCTGTTGCTACTGGGATTTGGCGTGCCTGTGGCCGAAGCGCAAGTCATCGGCGGCCGACCGCCGTCGATTCCGGTCGGCTCGTCCGAAACAGCACCTGGCACCGATGCCGCGCTACCGCAGCTGTTCAGGGTCAAGCGGGCCAGCTTCGATGCCGAGCCGGCATCGCCGGCGGCCAGGCATGTCGCGGACTGGGTGGTCATTTCCGGCGACAACCGCCGTCAGCCGTTCGTGATCATCGACAAAATCGACGCCAAAGTGTTCGTGTTCGACGCCGCTGGCGTGCTGCAGCGTGCGGCTCCGGCCTTGCTGGGCCTGGCCGAACGGGACGAAGACGAGCCTGGCGTCGGCGACATGCCCTTGTCCGAGATTCATCCTGAAATCCGCACCACGCCGGCCGGGCGTTTCGTGGCGCAGATGGGCCGCAACCTGAAGGGTGATGAAATCCTCTGGGTCGATTACAGCGCCGGGCTGTCCCTGCACCGGGTGGTCACCGGCAACAAGGCAGAGCGCCGCCAGGAGCGCCTGGACACGCCGACACCGATGGATAACCGCATTTCATTCGGCTGCATCAACGTGCCGGTGAATTTTTTCGACGAGGTGGTGAAACCGGCCTTCGCCGGCAGGGGCGGCATCGTCTATATCCTGCCGGAAACGCGTTCACCGGCGGCGGTGTTCGGTTCCTACAGCTTAGGCGGTTACTGACCGGCGCCCTTAGGGCAGGCTGATGGGTTCGATCAGGCCGGCATCGTCGTCGATGCCTTTATTCACCCGTTTCGCGACCGGGTAAGCTTTCAGGGCCGGCAGGCTCCGGGTCAGCAGGAACGGCAGCGAGGGGCCGGGTTTCAGGCTCAGCCATTTGTCCACGTCACGTTCTTCCAGCAGGATCGGCATCCGGTGATGGACGGTGGCCGGCAGGCCTTCGGCCTCCTGGGTGATGAGTGTGAAGGTGCCGTTGCTGGCATCGGTCTGCAGCGCATGGCGCGGTTCCCACAGGCCGACCGCCCACAGGCTGTCGACGCCGCGCTCGGGCTGGAAATAATAGGGCTGTTTGCCTTCGGGCGTGGCCAGCCACTCGTAGTAGCCGGCCATCGGCACCACGGCGTGGCGCGCCTTGAACGCGGCCCGGAACGACGGCTTGCTGTCCACGGTATCCAGGCGTGCGTTGATGGTGTGCGACGCCAGGCCCGCGTCCTTGGCCCAGAACGGCAGCAGTCCCCACTGCAGGGTGGCCAGTTCAATCTCGGTTTTCGGCTTGATCAGCACGCCGGCGGTCTGCCCGGGCGCCAGGTTGTAGCGCGCCGGCAGCTGCGCCAGCGCATCGGCCAGATGCGGCCAAAGCACGCGCTTGGGTTTTTCAATCGGCAGTTGGGCGAAGCGTCCGCACATGGGCGAGCAGTCGAAAGGGCGATACCTGCACCATAATGAAATTCCGCAGTGCGGTCAAACGCGCGGCCGTATCAGGTGCCGATCAGATAGCGCGAGTAGCGGCCCAGCAACCTGCGGATACCCATGCTCAGCAGCAGGCTCAGCAGGATGCTCAAAACGTAGATGGCCAGCCCGGCCAGGGTCAGGGCAGGGATACCGGCATCCGGCAGCCGTTTCACGAACGCCTCGCTTAACAGCCAGACAAAGGTGAAGTGCAGGAAATACAGGCTGAAGGCATAGGTGCCGAGCACCATCAGCGCTTTCGGGAGCCGTGCTTCATGGGCATTCAGGGCGTA
>DATMWF010000100.1:0-5305 GCA_035562675.1 Arenimonas sp.
CCCTTGCCCATCACCCGCAGCAGGCCTTGGCGCAGATTCACCGCCGCCGCCGGCAACTCGACCAGTTCGCTGACCCGCAGCCCGCAGGCATACATCAGCTCGACCATCGTGCGCAGCGCGATCTGCCGCCCGTCGTCGCCGTCATCGCCGCGCAGAATCGCCTCCACCTGCGATTCGGACAGGGCCTTGGGCACCGACCGCGGGACGCGTGGCATGTCCAGCAGGCGTGTCGGGTCGTCGCGCAGGTCGCCGTCGCGGGTCTTCAGTCCGTAATACCCCCGCAGGCTGGATAGCAGCCGGGCATTGCTTTTCGCGGCATAGCCCTGCTGAACGCGCTCTGCAAGATAATCGAACAGGTCTTCCTGCTGGGCGGCGTCGAGCCGTGATCCGCGGCCGGCCAGAAACACCGCCAGCGCCTTCAAATCGGTGCGGTAGCCGGCCAGGCTGGATTTCGAAAGCCCCGACTCGGCCCATAGCCGCTCCAACGCGGCATCGATGCGTGCTAGTTCGCCGACGTCGACCGGCGGTTGCCGTCTGGCGCGTACGCGGATTTCCGTGGTTTTGGGCTGCATGCCGAAAAGCTTAGCGTGGAATGCCGTTGACGGCTATGATAATCCGCATGAATCCGGACACCCCCGACACAAAACCGACCGCCGTTCCGGCGACCCTCGGCTGGCGCCTGCTGGCGCTGGTTTACGACGCGGTCATCGCGCTCGCCCTGCTGTTCGTGATCAGCGCCCTGTCCCTGGCGATCCTGCCCGACCACAAACCGGTCATACCCGGCAGTGCCGCATCGACGGCGGTTTTCGCGGCCATATGGGGCGTGTTAGGCGCCTATGCCACGCTGTCATGGCGTTTCGGCGGACAGACCATCGGCATGAAGCCCTGGCGGCTGAAGGTGGTCACCGCACAGGGGCTGCGGCCCGATTGGCGCGCCCTTATCATCCGCTACGCAGTGGCCAGCCTGACGCTAGGCACGGCCTTGCTGTGGTCGGTGTTCGACCGTGAACGGCGCGGCCTGCACGACATCGCCGCCGGCACCCTGTTCGTGCGCCTGCGGCCTAAATCCGCTTAGCCAGATAGCCCCAGCAGAAGGCGAATACGATCGCCGGCGACAACGCATAGGCCAGGCGGACATCCAGGCGGAACACATCCGACAGATTGACCATCAGCCGTTCCAGCAGCACCGCGCTGATGCCGACCACGATGCCGAGGAACAGGCTTTTGCCGAAACCGCCCGAGCGCAGCGAACCGAAGGCGAACGGCAGCACCGACAGGCACAGCACCAGCACTTTGTAAGGGTAGAACAGGCGGCCCCAGTAAGCCGTCGTGAACACCTGCGCATCAAGCTTGTTTTTGGTCAGGTAGTCGATGTTGGCGCTCAGTTCCAACAGGCCGAGGTTGCGCGGGTTCGACAGCGTGGCCTTCAGGGACTCATTGGTGATCTGCGTTTTCCAGGGGATGGTGCCCATCGTTTCAAGGCGCACGGCATGGGTGTCGAACGTGGTGCGTTGCACGTCATTCAGGACCCAGCGCGCGGACTGATTGCTGGCCGATGTGGCGTGCGTGATCGACTGCAGTTTGCCGTTCCCGCCGAAACGGTAAAGCCGGACATCGGCGAGTTCCAGCCAAGCCGAGGCGCCGGCGGTTTTCGCGCTGCCGGTCCGCGCGTTGAAATACAGGTCGCCGTCTTTCGCCCAGACACCGGAGTATTTCGCCAGGGTCAGTTTTTCCGACTTCAGCGCATTGAGCGACAAGGCCTGCTTCTCGGTGTAAATACCCAAGGTCTCGTTGGTGACCGCCATCACGCCGGACAGCAGAAGCGCCGGCAACAGGGCGCCGATGGCGATGTGCAGGCGCGAGACGCCCACCGAAGCCATCGCGATCAGCTCCGATTTGCTGGCCAATGTGCCGAGCCCCATCAGCAGTCCGATGACGCTGACCGCGGGCAGCAGTTCGTAGGCGCGCCGCGGCGCTGTGAGCAAGGTGCTCAGAATCGCGAGATTGACCGAAAAGCCCTGCTTGCCGATGCTTGAAAAGGTGTTGTAAAAGGCGCTGATCAAATCGAACCCGAGCAGGACCAGCCAGACCAGCGCCGTGGCCTTCAGCACGGTCATCGACAGGTACAGCGAAATGCCCTTGCTCACGCGCATCATGCCGGCCCCTGCGGTACGGGCTTGAGCCTGCCGTCGCGCCTGAACAGCCAATAACTGAACAACGCCATGGGCAACAGCGCCCACCACAGACCGATTGCGGCCGGAATCTGGCCTTTGGCCAGCATGTAGGTGCCTGCCAACAGGGTCAGCATGCCCAGCAAATACGCCATGACGGCGAACAGCACCAGGCCGTACTGCGGCTGGCGCGGCTCGCTGCGGGCCAGCGGGATGGCCAGCAGGGACAGGATCGCCGCGAACAGGGGCATGGCGAAACGCCAGTTCAGCTCGCTCTGCGCGGCGGCGTCCCCGCGCTGCAGCAGCTTCCAGGTGCTGACCGCATCGAGTTTATTGGATGGCTTGCTTTCGCTGGGATCGGGCACCCTGATCTCATTGACCTTGAATTCGACCTTGCGGAAATCGCGGCGGCCCAGCTCGCCCTCGATGCGGTAGCCGTTCTCGAGCCGGAGCACGCGCACGCCGTTGACCAGGCGCAGTTCGCCACTGCCGGCGCTGATGATGTCAAGACGGCCCTTGTTCTCACGCTGCACGAACAGATCCTTGAATGTCCGGCCGTCGCGGCTCAGCTCGGTGACGAACAGGATGCCGGACTTTCCGGGCAGCTCCACGAAGCGCCCCGGTTCCAGGCCGGAAATCAGGAAGCTCCGGTTGGCTTCCTCGACCATGCTTTTGGCTTTCAATTCGGTTGCCGGCACGATCCACAGCGAAGCCAGCGCGATGACCAGCACGAACGGCGCCGCCAGCCACAGCACCGGCTTAAGGAGCTGCTGGCTGCTGACCCCGACCGAGGCCAGCACGGCCATTTCACTGTCGGCATACAGCCGGGCGATGCCCATCATCAATCCGATGAACAGCGCCAATGGCATGACAAAGCTCAGGAAACGCGGCATCCGCAGGGCCAGCAGCTGCAGCATCAGGCCGGCCGGGACCTTGCCCCGGGAGATCTCCGAGATGAGATCGGTCAGGAATCCACCGACGCTGATCAGGAACAGCACCGTCAGCACCGCAGCCACCAGCTGGCTGAACTGCTTGAACAGGTAGCGGTCAATTAAGCGCATCGGAAAGGGCGGATTCTCGTGACGGATGATTTACAATAGGAGTTTACCATTTTGCGCCGTTTTGCATTGGCGCGCCCCTTGAGGATTCCCCATGGCTTTGACGTTCAACCACACCCAAAACAACCCCGCCACCGACAGCAGCGACTGCGTCGTGATCGGCGCGTTCTCCGACAAAACCTTCAATCCCGCCGGTCATCAACTCGATGCCGCCGGCAACGGCCGCCTGAGCGCCTTGGCGGCACGCGGCGACATCAGCGGCAAATCCGGACAGACCGTGCTGCTGCAGGACGTCGCCGGCATCGCGGCACCGCGTATCCTGGTGATCGGCCTGGGCGAGCCGTCGAAATTCGGCGTCCCGCAGTATCTGAAAGCCATTGCCGATGCCGTTCGCAGCCTGCGCTCCGGCCCGGTCAAATCGGCCTACGTGACCCTGAGCGATCTGGCCGTCAAAGGCCGTGACGCCGCTTGGGCCATGCGTCAGGCGGTGATCGCCGCCGACCACGCCGCCTACGAATACACCGCCACGCGCAGCAAAAAAGCCGAAGTCACCCTGCAGCGCATCGCACTGCTGTCCGACGCGCAGCAGCTCAACGCCTTCAATCAAGGTGTCGGCATTGCAGCAGGCGTGCAGTTCACCCGTGAACTCGGCAACCTGCCGCCGAACATCTGCAACCCGGCTTACTTGGCCGAACAAAGCATCAAGATCGCCGCCGAACACGACAATGTCAGCTGCGAAGTGCTGGAGCGCGAAGAAATGCAGGCCCTGGGCATGGGCTCGCTGCTTGCCGTGGCGCGCGGCTCGGCCAATGCGCCGAAACTGATCGTGCTGCGCTACACCGGCGCCGGCGACGCGAAGCCGCTGGCCCTGGTCGGCAAAGGCATCACCTTCGACACCGGCGGCATCAACCTGAAAGTACAGGGCGGCATCGAGGAAATGAAGTTCGACATGTGCGGCGCCGCCTCGGTGCTGGGCACCTTCCTGGCCTGCGCCAAATTGCAGCTGCCGATCAACCTGGTGACCATCGTGCCGGCCGTGGAAAACATGCCGGACGCCGACGCCTACCGTCCGAGCGACATCCTGACCGCGATGAACGGCAAGACCATCGAAGTCGGCAATACCGACGCCGAAGGCCGCCTGATCCTCTGCGACGCATTGACCTACGTGCAGCGTTTCGAGCCGAGAGCGACCGTCGACGTGGCCACGCTGACCGGCGCATGCATCATCGCGCTCGGCAAATACGCCGCCGGCCTGATGAGCAAGCATGATGATCTTTCCGCTGAACTGCTGGACGCCGGCGAAAACGTGTTCGACCGTGCCTGGCGTCTGCCGCTGTGGGATGAATACCAAAGCATGCTCGACTCGACCTTCGCCGACATCTACAACATCGGTGGCAAAGGCGCCGGAGCGATCACCGCCGGCTGCTTCCTGTCGCGCTTCACCGAAGGCCAGCGCTGGGCGCATCTGGACATCGCCGGCGTATCGAACGGCGAAGGCCGCAAAGGCATGGCCACCGGCCGCCCGGTCGGTCTGCTTTGCCAGTGGTTGCTGAACCAGGCGGGCGTCTGATCGATGGCCGTGCGGGCTGATTTCTACATGATCGCCGGCAAGACGCAATTCGTCGAACAGCCCCTGCTGCTGGTCTGCCAGCTGGCGGTGAAAGCGCTCGCCGCCAACCAACCCTGCCTGATCTTCTGCGAGTCGGCCGAACAGGCCGACTTCCTCGATGACCTGCTGTGGGATTTCGAGGGCGACGCGTTCGTGCCGCACCAGATCGTCGGCACCGACGAAGACGAAGAGGTCACCCCGGTGCTGCTGGTGCCGCCCGGTGTGGAAACCCCGATGCGCAACCTGGTCATCAACCTGCGCAGCGAGCTGCCGCCGCCCGGCTATGCGCGTGTGCTGGAAATCGTGCCGGCCGACGAAACGGCGCGCGATCCGGCCCGCAAACGCTGGTTGGAATACAAGCAGCTCGGCTTCGAGCTCAAGCGCAACGAGATGTGATTTACAGGGCGGACACGGCTTATAGCACCAACATCAATGTCATCGCATGCAGGGATGATGCCTTGAATCCG
>DATMWF010000101.1:0-13031 GCA_035562675.1 Arenimonas sp.
CATGTGGTCGAAATACGGCAGGTCGAGGAACAGGGCGCGTTCGAACAGCTTTATTCCGCAGCCGGTATCCGGCGTTTCATCGCGCAGCAGGCGCGAGCGGATGGCGTTGGCGGCTTTCGAGGCCCAGCGTTTCGAGCCGGAGTCCTTGCGGTCGACGCGCCAGCCGGCGAACAGCTTGACCGAGGCGTCGGCCTTGGCGCGGGCGGCGACCAGTTTGGGAATGTCGGCCGGGTCGTTCTGGCCGTCGCCGTCCAAAGTGGCGATCCATTCGCCGCGCGCCTGCTTGACGCCGTTGCGGATGGCGGTGCTCTGCCCGCTTTGCCTGCTATGGCCGAACACGCGCAGTTCGGGAATGACCAGGCGGAGCTGCTTGAGCACCTCGCGCGAACTGTCCTTGGAGCAGTCGTCGACATAGACGATTTCGAACGGCAGCAGGCCGCGCAGGGCGGCGACCACTTCATGCACCAGGGGCGCGATGTTGTCCTGTTCGTTGAACACCGGCACGACCACCGAGATTTCAGGTTTTACCGCGTTATCCAAAGTCATGAGCCGCCCTCACCGCGCGCTGTCAATGAAGATAGTGTAACGCAAGCGGGCTAGCGCCGAAGCTTTTCCAGTATGCCGTCCAGCGTATCCAGACCGTGATAATGGATGACCAGCTTGCCGCTGCCTTTCCGGCTGTGGCTGACCTGCACCTTGGCGCCGAGATGCTCGCCGATCTCACGCTCCAGGGTTTCGATGTCGGCGTTGCTCGGCGCCGGCGAAGCGGGCTTCGGCGCCGGCTTGTTCTTTCCGGCCTGCTGGGCGCGGCGCTCCACTTCGCGTACCGACAGCTGTTCGCTGGCGGCGAGCTGGGCCAGCGCGATGGCCAGATTGGCGGGAAGGGTCAACAGGGCGCGGGCATGGCCCATTTCCAGCTGCCCGGCTTCCAGCAGCTTGCGGATGGCTTCCGGCAGTTCCAGCAGGCGCAGCAGGTTGGACACCGCCGCGCGCGACCGGCCGACCGCATCGGCGGCCTGCTGGTGGGTCAGGTCGAATTCATCGATCAGGCGGTGCAGCGAGGTCGCTTCCTCCAGCGGATTCAGGTCTTCGCGCTGGATGTTCTCGATCAGGGCCATGGCGATGACCGAGCGGTCATCGACGTCGCGCACCACCACCGGCACATCGCGCAGCTCGGCCAACTGGGCGGCGCGCCAACGGCGTTCGCCGGCGATGATTTCATACTGGCCGCCGGGGAGCTGGCGCACCACGATCGGCTGGATCACGCCCTGGGCGCGGATGGAGTCGGCCAGTTCGGTCAGCTTCTCGGTTTTCATGTCGCGCCGCGGCTGGTATTTGCCCGGCTGCAGGCTGCTGATGGCGAGATGCGTCAGGCCTTCCCGGCTCAGGTCGGCCGGCGCGCCGGCGGCCTTCAGGTTGCCGCCGAGCAGGGCGTCCAGGCCGCGGCCGAGACCGGTTTTCTTCACCGCCATCAAACATTCTCCTTGACTGCTGCATTGGTGCGGCGGATCACTTCGCCGGCAAGACCCATGTAGGCGATGGCGCCGCGTGAGCCTTTATCGTAATTGAGGATGCTCTGGCCATGGCTGGGCGCTTCGGCCAGCCGGACATTGCGCGGAACCAGCGTGCGGAAAACCACATCGCCGAAATGCTGGGTCAGTTCGTTGCTGACGGCGTTGGCCAGGTTGTTGCGGATATCGAACATGGTGCGGATGATGCCGTCGATGGCCAGTTCGGGGTTCAGCTTCTGCTTGAGCGCATTGATGGTGTTGATCAGCGAGCTCAGGCCTTCGAGCGCGAAGTACTCGCACTGCATCGGCACGATGATGCCGTCGGCCGCGGCCAGCGCGTTCAGGGTCAGCAGCGACAGCGACGGCGGGCAGTCGATGATGACGAAATCATACGCGCCGCGGATCGGCTCCAGCACCTGCTTGAGGCGGCTTTCACGGTTCGGCATGTCCATCAGCTGTATTTCGGCGGCGGTCAGGTCCATGTTGCCGGGAATCAGGTCGTAGCCTTCCTTGCTGGTCGTCAGGACCTGCGCCAGCGTGGATTCACCGAGCAGCAGTTCGGTGATCGAATGTTCCAGCCCGCGCTTTTCCACGCCGGAAGCCATGGTCGCGTTGCCTTGCGGATCCAGATCGACCAACAGCACCTTTTTGGGCGCGGCGGCCAAGGCGGCGGCCAAGTTCACGGCTGAGGTGGTTTTGCCTACTCCGCCTTTCTGATTCGCGATCGCGATGATACGGCCCATTCCACTTCCAAATGACAAGATTTCCACCCCTAGCCCTCCATTATGCCTAATGGCGCGTTTATTTGCGGGGCGAATGGCGAATTTTTTCCAATTAAGGCTGATTTCGGCCGATGATGACCAGTTGCCGCTCGGCCATCAGGCCGGGCACGTGCAGGGAATGGCAGGCCAGGACCCGCCAGGCATCGGGCAGTTCGGCGATTTCGTCCTGGATGGTCGGGCCTTTCATGGCCAGCAGCACGCCGTTTTCGTCCAGCAGGTGGCCGCCGACCGCCAGGATGCCGGCCAACCGGTCCATCGCGCGCGCGGTGATGGCCTGATAGCGGCCGTGCTCGGCCACCGCCTCGGCGCGCGACTCGATCACCCGGACATTCGGCAGCGCCAATTGCCTGACCACTTCGCGCAGAAAGCGGGTTTTCTTGCCGTTGCTCTCCACCAGGCTGATCCGGGCATCGGGGCGGATGATCGCCAACGGAATGCCGGGCAGGCCCGGACCGGTGCCCAAATCGGCCAGATTGGCCTGGGTGAAGTACGGGTGCATGGCCAGGCTGTCGAGCAGGTGCTTGACCAGCATGTCCTGCGGATCGCGGATGGCGGTCAGGTTATAGGTCTTGTTCCAGCGCACCAGCAGGTCGAGGTAGTCCAGCAGTTTTTGGCTGAAGCCGGGGTCGAGCGCGAGTGCGGTCAGCCCGGCGCAAAGCTGGGCATGCAGGGGGTGTCGGGTGTCGGTCATGCGGCTATTGTCGCGCAATTCAGCCGGTTTTGTGCAGGCCGGGCCGCGCGGCGTGGCTGGCAGGGCAGGGCCAGCTCAGACCGACGCCAGACTGAAGGCCTTGCAGATATCCTCGATGGCCGCCGGTCGGGCGAACAGGTTGCCTTGCCCGAGCGTGATGCCGATTTGAAGCAGGCAGGCGCTCTGTTCGTCGGTCTCCACGCCCTCCGCGACCACTTCCAACCCCAAGGACATGCCGAGGGCATGGATGGCGCGGACCAGATGCATGGTCTTGTTGTCGGGATGGTTGGCCAGCGTCGCCAGGAAACTCCTGTCGATCTTGAGGCAGTCCAGCGGGTACTTATGCAGATAGGAAAACGAGGAGTAGCCGGTCCCGAAGTCGTCCAGGTTGATGCGTACGCCCGCCTGGTTCAGCTGCGACAGCAGTTTCAGCCCCAGTTCGGGGTGTTCGATCAGCGCGTCCTCGGTCACTTCGATGTTGATGTTGGCCGGGGCGATGCCGTATTCGGCGATCAGGGCGAGCAGCCTGTCGGCGAAATCCTCGTGGCCAAGGTGGCGCGGTGACACGTTGATGCTGGCGTAACCGCCCATTTCGAGCAGGACCGGCAGATCCCTGCATACCTGCTCATAGATGACCCAGTCGACCTGCTCGATCAGGCCGGTTTCCTTGGCGATCTCGGAGAAGTCCCTGGGTATCAGCAGGCCGCGGTGCGGGTGGTTCCAACGCATCAGCGCCTCGAAGCCGAGCACCTTGCCGGTGCCGAGTTCGACCATCGGCTGGTAAAAGGGGAACAGTTCGCCGCGGGTCAGCGCGCGGCGCAGGTCGCCTTCGATGATCAGGGTGTTCAGCGCGGACTGGTGCAGGGCGTCGTCGAAGAACGTGTAGCGGTTGCGGCCCAGCTCCTTCGAGCGGTACAGGGCGATGTCGGAATCGCGCAGGATCTCGTCCGGCTCCTGATGCCGCTCGTGCGAGATGGCGATGCCGATGCTGGGCGAGATGAACAGCTCCTTGCCCTGGATGTACATCGGTTCGGTGAACACGTGCAGCATGCGTTCGGCGACCAGCCGCGCTTCGCTGATGCTGCGGATGCTGTTCAGGATGACGGCGAACTCATCGCCGCCCAGGCGCGCCACCAGGTCGGGTTTTCTCAGGCAGCTCTGGATGCGTTTGGCGACGATCTTCAGCAGTTCGTCGCCTACCCAGTGGCCCATGGAGTCATTGATGATCTTGAAGCGGTCAAGGTCGATGAAGAACACCGCGAACAGGCGGTTGGGTTTGGCCTGGTAGTGGGACAGGGACAGCCTGAGGCTGCTGTACAGCTGGTTGCGGTTGGCCAGGCCGGTCAGCTGGTCGTGCATGGCGTCGTATTTCAGCTTGGTTTCGGCCTGCTCGCGGCGTGCGATCTGTTCGCGCAGCGCCTGGTTGCTGAGCTCCAGCTCGTGCGTGCGTTTCTGGATGTTGGTTTCCATCTCGGCATAGGCCTGCTTCAGCCGGTTCGACGATTCGATTTTTTCCAGCGCCTGGGCGATGTGGCTGCTGACGAACATCAGCAGCTCCTGCTCCTTGTAGGAGTAGGCCTCGGTGTTGTCGTAGCTCTGCAGGGTGATCACGCCGACCGCTTTGTTCTTGATGATCAACGGCACGCCAAGCCAGCATTTCGGCGCATGGCCCTTGACCACGGCCAGGTTCTGCTGTTTCAGCCGGTTGATCTGCGTTTCGTTCAGCAGCACCGGCGCCTTGCTGGCCAGAACCCACTCGGTCAGGCCGTTCGAGAGCGGCCGGGACACCACGGTATCGCCCTGCTCATCGACCCGGTACGGAAAATCCAGCTGCCCGTTCTTTTCGTCGATGAAGGCGATGTAGATGTTGTTGGCCTCCAGCAGCTGGCCGACGATTTCATGCATGGCGGGGTAGAACTGGTCCAGGCTTTCACTCTGGCTGGCCAGGCGGGTGATGTTGAACAGGGCCGACTGGATTTTCTCCGAACGCTGCCGCTCATGGATTTCCAGGCTGAGCTTGGCGGTGCGCTCGCTGACTTTCTGCTCCAGCTCCTCGGTCTGCTCGCGGCGGGTCAGCGATTGCCGGATATGCTCCGCGACGAATGACAGCAGTTCCAGGTCGGCCTGCTGGTAGCGGAGGTCCGGCAGGTAGCTCTGCAGCACGATGCCGCCGACCACCACGCCGTCCTCGATCATCGGCAGGCCAAGCCAGTCTTCGCTGTCCGGCCCGATGCCGAGTTTCGGATCGATGTGGAATTTTTCCAGCAGTCGGCGTGAATTGCCCCAGGCCGGCTGCTTGGAGCGCAGCATGGCCAAGGTGATGCTGCCGGCCATCTGTTCGTTGCCCCATTCCACTTCCGGATCGACGTATTCCTTGTCCACGCTGTCGGCGTAATACAGGAAATGCATGGCTTCCGTGGCTTCGTTGTAACGCACGATGAAGAAGTTCTCGGCGTAAACGAGGCCGGCGATGATGTCATGCAGTTTTTTGAACAGTACCGTGGTGGTGTGTTCGGTGTACACCAGGTTGCTGATGTCGAACAGCGCTTTCTGCAGCTTCCGCGATTTCTCCAGCTGCCGGCCCAGCAGCCCGGCATAGGTTTCCGCCAGCAGGCAGCGTATGCGATGCCCTGCGGTGGATAGCATGCCCAGGGCGGCATCGTTTCGTTCGATGGCGGCCAGCTCGTCCTCGGGCAGGTCGAGGGCGAACCCGAAATGCTTCTCATTGACCAGATGCAGGACCTGTTTTTCCTGGATGCTGTGAATCCCCGCACCACTGCCTTCGCTTGCCGGGCCGGTCGGGGAATAGGCGAGCCGGAGCGCTGTGTCCGCGTCATCATTGACATGCCAGTGGCAGCGGGGGCTTCCGCATAACCGGGTTTCAATCAGGCGCGCGCATAGCACCTCTGCCGCTTTCTGCACGTCGACGGCGTTATCAAGTTCTTGATAAAAAAGCATTTTGGCCTGATTGGCTGACGGCATCGGTCCAGCACCCCCTGAATTTCCGATTCTAGCACCTAGGCCAGCGAGGCGCTAGGCGGCGGAAAATAGTTGCATCCCGGCGATTTCGGAGCGGTATCATAGTCATCCACACTTGGAGCCTGCCATGAGTTTCCCGATGAACCGTCCGCGCCGCATGCGTTACTCGGATTTTTCACGCCGCCTGATGCGCGAGAACAGCTTGGGCGTCGATGACCTGATCCTGCCGGTGTTCGTGCATGAACTTGACCATGTGACCTCGGTGGCTTCGATGCCTGGGGTCGAACGCCTGTCGTTGGATGCCTTGGTTCGCCGGGCCGAACAGGCCGTCCAGGCCGGCATACCGGCGCTGGTGCTGTTCCCGGTCACCGCGCCGGACGCAAAATCCCTGGACGCCCAGGCCGCTTATGATGAAAACGGCCTGGCGCAACGTGCCATCCGTGCCGTCAAAAGCCGTTTTCCCGAGCTGGGGGTGATCACCGACGTGGCGCTCGACCCATACACCAGCCACGGCCAGGACGGCCTGGTCGACGACGGCGGCTATGTGCTGAACGACGAGACCGTCGAGGTGCTGGTCGCGCAGGCCCTGTCGCATGCGTTCGCCGGCGCGGATGTGGTGGCGCCCAGCGACATGATGGACGGCCGTATCGGCGCCATCCGCGAGGCCTTGGAGGAGGAAGGCTTCGTGAACACCCGGATCCTGGCCTATTCCGCCAAATACGCCTCGGCGTTCTATGGCCCGTTCCGCGATGCCGTGGGCTCCGCTTCGGCGCTCGGCAAAGGCAACAAGTATTCGTACCAGATGGATCCGGCCAATTCCGACGAGGCCCTGCGTGAAGTCGCCCTGGACCTCGAGGAAGGTGCCGATATGGTGATGATCAAGCCCGGCATGCCGTATCTGGACGTGGTCCGCCGCGTCAAGGAGCAGTTCCAGGTGCCGACCTTCGTGTACCAGGTGTCCGGCGAATACGCGATGATCAAGGCCGCGGCGCAGAACGGCTGGCTGGACGAACGCGCCTGTGTGCTGGAATCGCTGATCGCCATGAAGCGCGCCGGCGCGGACGGCATCCTGAGCTATTTCGCCCTCGATGCGGCCGCGTATCTGAAGGAGTGACGGCATGGGCCTTCGTCATCCCAAAGCGCGTTTTGCGGTCATCGGCCAGCCCGTCGACCACTCGCTGTCGCCGTTCATCCACAAGCTGTTCGCCAGGCAGTGGACGGTGGATCTGGATTACCGTGCCATCGCGCTGGCGCCGGAGAACCTGGCCGCCGGCCTGGCCGCGCTGGCGGCAGAGGGCGCGCATGGCCTGAACGTGACCCTGCCGCACAAGCAGTCGGTCATCGCCCTGTGCGGCGCGCTCAGTGAACGCGCCCGGCGCGCGCAGGCGGTGAACACGCTGACCGCCGTGGACGGCAACTGGCAAGGTGACAATACCGACGGCATCGGGCTGGTGAACGACCTGACGCAACGCCAAGGCATCGACCTGCGCGGCCGGCGGACCTTGCTGCTGGGCGCCGGCGGCGCGGCCTACGGGGTTGCGCCGGCCCTGCTCGACGCCGGCATCGGCGAGCTGGTGGTGTGTAACCGCAGCCCCGAAAAAGCCGATGACCTGGTCGATGCGCTGGCAGACCCGGCGCGCGTGCATACCCGCTACTGGCAGGATCTGGATGAGTTGGCGCATTTCGACCTGATCATCAACGCCACATCGGCCGGACGCGGCACGCAGCCTTTGAAACTGCCCTTCCATCTGGGCGCGCGGCAGACCGTGGCGGTGGATCTGGGTTATGGCCGCGCCGCCATCGATTTCCTGGCCTGGGCCAAAGCCGCGGAATGCGGACACACCCTGGACGGCCTGGGCATGCTGGTGGAGCAGGCGGCGGAGAGCTTCTATCTGTGGCAGGGCGTGCGCCCGGAAACCGATGACGTCTACCGGCAGCTGCGCAAAGCGGCCGATGGCGAAGGCGCCAGCGAATGAATGCCCAGGCCTTGCCGTTCGGGATCTACATCCTGGCGCGCGAAGCCGACTGGCGCGACGCCCAGGCGCTCGGATACTGGAGCACGCCGTCGCTGGCATCGCAGGGTTTCATCCACGCCGCCAGCCACGAACAGGTGCCTGGCGTGTACGCGCGCCATTTCGCCGGTCACGTGAAGGTGTTCCTGCTCAAACTCGATGAAGCCTCCTTGGTGGATTACCTGCAATGGGATGCCCATCCGGCCACCGGCGAGCTGTATCCGCACATCACCGCGCCGGTTCCGCTGGAAAGCGTGGAGCGGGTGATCGCGTGGCCGGTTTAAACCGCTTCGGCTAGATAGAGGTCTTTCAGGCGCACGTAGTGCTGTGCCGAATAATACAGCTGCTCGATGTCCTGTTCGCTTAATTTCCGCACGCATTTGGCCGGGTTGCCCAGCCAGAGTTCGCCGGTGCCGACTGTCTTGCCCGGTGGAATGACCGCGCCGGCGCCGACGAAGCCGTTTTTCCTGACCACCGCGCCGTCCAGCACAGTGGCGCCCATGCCGATCAGGCAGCCGTCTTCGATGGTGCAGGCGTGGATGATGGCGCCGTGGCCGATGGTCACGTCATCGCCGATCAGGGTCGGGTAGCCGACCGGCCGGCCGTTCGGCCCGTCGTGGCTGACATGGATGATGGTGCCGTCCTGGATGTTGGTGCGTTCGCCGATGCGGATGAAGTTGACGTCGCCGCGGATGACCGTGCCCGGCCAGACCGAACTGTCATCGCCGATGCGTACGTCGCCGATCACCGTGCAGGCCGGATCGATCAACACGCGCTGGCCGAGTTTCGGCAGGATTTGCTTGAATGGGCGGATGGCAGCCATGGCGTCGACCTTTTCCCTGTGAATAATGGGTACAATTCAGGAACCCCCATTCTAACCGACCGCCATGGAACTCCGCGCCGCTTTCGACCACTTGAAACAAGCCCATCTCGCCGGCGCGCTCAGCTACGCCCAGCGCATCGACATGCTGACCCGCCTGGACGCGGCCGTGCGCGGCTGCCGCGAGGAGCTGGTGGCGGCCTGCAACGCCGATTTCGGCCGGCGTGCGCGGGTGGAAACCCTGGGCGCCGATGTCATGGTGACCCTGGACGAGATCAAGTACGCGCGCAAGAACCTGCGCCGCTGGATGCGCCCGCAGCGGCGTTCGGTCAACATCACCTTCAAGCCGGCGCGCGGCGAGGTCCGTTATGCGCCGCTCGGCGTGGTCGGCGTGGTGGCGCCGTGGAATTATCCGTTCCAGCTGGCGGTGATCCCGCTGGTCAACGCCATCGCCGCCGGCAACCGGGTGATGGTCAAGCCGTCCGAATTCACCCCGCAGGTCAGCGCGCTGCTGGAAAAAATGCTCAGCGCCGTGTTCTCCTCCGACGAAGTGGCGGTCATCCAGGGCGATGCCGCCGTCGGCGCGGCATTCACCCAGCTGCCGTTCGACCATCTGCTGTTCACCGGCTCGACCGCCGTCGGCAGGCATGTGATGGCCGCCGCCGCCGCCAACCTGACCCCGGTAACCCTGGAGCTGGGCGGCAAATCGCCGGCCTTGGTGGCGCCGGATTACCCGGTCGGGCAGGCCGCGGACCGCATCGCGTTCGGCAAATGTTTCAACGCCGGGCAAACCTGCGTGGCGCCCGATTACGTGCTGCTGCCGGAAGCGCAGCTGGAACCTTTCATCGCGGCGTTCATGGCAAGCGTCAAGCGCCGGTACCCGGACCTCGCGCAGGATGCCGATTACACCGGCATCATCAACGAGCGCCAGTATGCGCGTCTGCAGGCCTGGTTGGCCGAAGCGCAGGCGGCCGGCGTGCGCACGGTCGCTTATGAAACCGACGTAACCGCCGGTCCGGCGCCCGGCCTCAAGCTGATCGCGCCGACCCTGCTGATCAATCCGTCCGATCAGCTGACCATCATGCAGCAGGAGATTTTCGGCCCGCTGATGCCGGTCATCACTTACAGCCATATCGACCAGGCCATCGGCTTCGTGCTGAACCGCGACAAGCCGCTGGCCTTCTACCTGTTCGACAACCAGTCGGCACGGGTCGATGCCGTGCTCGAGCGCATCTGCGCCGGGTCGGTGTGCATCAACGACGTGATCATCCAGTTCGGCCAGGACGACCTGCCGATCGGCGGCGTGGGCGCGTCCGGCATGGGCCATTACCACGGACGCGACGGCTTCCTGACCTTCAGCAAAGCCATGCCGGTCATGTATCAGTCACGCTTGAACGGCATGAAGCTGTTCGACGCGCCTTACGGGCGCATCATCAACAAGCTGGTGGATTTCCTGACCAAGCCCTGAGGCCGGCGGCCGTCAGAGCATGCGCTTGAGCGTGTCGTCCTTGCGCACGATGTGGTGGTACAGGGCGGCGAACACGTGGAAGCCGATCACCCAATAGAAGATCTCGCCGATCTGCCCGTGCAGGTCTTCCAGCTGGTGCGCGAGGTCCTTGTTTTCCGAGACCAGGCTCGGCAGGCTCATGTCGGTGAATGGGATCATCACCGACTTTCCGTCGAAACCGGCGGTCAGGAAGCCGAGAACCGGCATCACGATGAAGAACGCGTACAGCGCCAGGTGGAACAGGTGCGACAGACCGGCCTGCCAGGCTGGCAGGGATGGCGTGATCGGCGGCGTGCGCGCCTTGAAGCGCTGTACGAGCCTGACCCAGACCAGCAGGAAAATGCCGATGCCGAGCCAGAAGTGGCTCTGCACCATCAGCGTGCGCGGCACGGAGCCCCGCTCGAACAGGCCGCGCTGCTCGATGGCCACGTAGGACAATGCGATCATGATGGCCATCAGCCAGTGCAACCGGCGCAGGGGCACGGAGTAGCGGGCGGATTCGAACATAAACACCTCTTGCCGGTTCAGGAATATGAAGATTGTACCCATCCTGCACCGGTTTTGTGAATAATAGGGCAATACTTTTCGGGTTGACACGATGAAAATCGCCAGTTGGAACGTGAATTCGCTGAATGTGCGCCTGCCGCATCTGCTGGAATGGCTGAAATCCGCCCAGCCGGATGTGCTGGTGCTGCAGGAAACCAAGCTTGAAGACCACAAATTCCCGCAGGCCGACATTGAAGCGGCTGGCTATCATGTTGTTTTTGACGGGCAGAAAACCTACAACGGCGTGGCGATCCTCAGCAAAACCGGGATCACCGACGTGCAGCGCGGCATCCCCGGCTTCGCCGACGAGCAGAAGCGCGTGCTCGCCGCCACCGTCAACGGCGTGCGCGTGATCGACCTGTATGTGGTCAACGGGCAGGCGGTGGGCAGCGAGAAATACGAGTACAAGCTGCGCTGGCTGCAGGCGGTCCACGATTGGATTGCCGATGAACTGGCCCGGCATCCGCAACTGGTGGTGCTCGGCGATTTCAACATCGCACCCGATGAACGCGACGTGCACGATCCGCTGGTCTGGAACGACGACAGCATCCTGACTTCAACGCAGGAGCGCGCCGCACTCAAGCGCCTGCTCGGCTTAGGCCTGCACGACAGCTTCCGCCTGCATTCCGATGAAGCCGGTGTGTTTTCCTGGTGGGATTACCGGATGGCCGGCTTCCGCCGCAACCTCGGCCTGCGCATCGATCTGGTGCTGGTCAGCGACGCGCTGAAGCCGCGCGCCACCGCGTCCGGCATCGAACGCGAACCGCGCACCTGGGAACGGCCGAGCGATCATGCGCCGGTGTGGGTGGAGATTGGTTGACACCTATGATTTATTGGGATGGAGGTAATTATTCAGATGTTAATGCTCCTCATTCCCTTCGTTGAAAAACAATTTAGTCTTGCGCCTCATTTCAGGTTATACCGATTTATCTTGCCTCTCAAATGATATACAAACGCTAATGACTTCCGCCCCCTTTGGATTCCTGCACCAACGTCAAATAGCCCTGCAACTGAAGCACCCGAGATTTTAAAAGATCAAGTGCATCTAATTGGCGCATCGTGATGTACACGGTACCGCCATTAGTGTAGATAGCTGCCATAACCTTGAACTCCGCATCTCTGTAGCTAATCCATTTGCGTTGGGCGTTACGTAACGTTTGCTGTTCCGTTGGTGCCAAGGAAGACATTAGGGTTGCGTAAGCAAGATTCAGTTCTTTGTCCCACATTGAGTAGGCTTTATTTACGCAATTACCTATTCCGGCGGTCGTTGAGTCTTTCTCAATACAAGTCTCAAGATATCTATCGATGGGATGAGGCGCAGGTTGAGTAGCAGGCTGGGTTGTTTGTTGAGTTATGGGCACTAAACCTCGAGCAATCTTTTCCTCAATAATCAATCTCTGAGAGTTCGTTTCGATCTCAGACCTTCTCGCATCAATAATTGAGCCAATAAAAATCAAAACCGCGAGAATTACGTAGACCACCCATGCAATAATTTCATTAAAATAAAGTATTAATGACGGTATGATGAGGTAAGCAACTGCCATACCAAGTGCTGAAGCAAATGCGGTACCTAGACTAGCAGTCCCAAGATGAGATGGGATATGCCCTCTTATAGCCAACCCAATAAAGCCAAGCAACACAGAAAGGGCTAACATTATTGAGAAATGAGTTAGTTTATTAGTTTTCTTCATACTGAAGTTCCGTTCTGTACAATGGCGAAAATGCGGCCGGCCAATTGTTAATTCAAACTCTAATGACCTCCGTCCCCTTTGATTCGCATGCTAAGTGCATCACGCCAAATACCCGCCATCCACGGTCAGCGTGGTGCCGGTTACGTAGCTGGACGCGTTCGAGGCAAGGAACAGCACTGCCGGTGCGATTTCGGATGGCTGCCCGGAGCGGCCCATCGGTATCAGCTGCGTCATCAGCTTCATCAGTTTCGCGTCCTGGGTGATCGCCGAGGCGAAGTGGGTGTCGGTCAGGCCCGGCAGCACGGCGTTCACGCGGATGCCCTTCGCCGCCAGTTCCTTGGCGAAGCCCTTGGTCAGGTTGACGATGCCGGCCTTGGTCAGTGAATACACGGCCTGGCCGGGTGCCGGGCGTTCGGCGTTGACCGAAGCGATGTTGACGATGGCGCTGCCGGGCGGCATCTGCCGGGCGGCGCGCTGGCTGGTGTAGAAATA
>DATMWF010000102.1:0-3548 GCA_035562675.1 Arenimonas sp.
AGTAGCCATCGAACTGCAGCGTTTCGGGGTGGAAGTGATCGCCGCCGACCGCTATGACAACGCACCGGCCATGCAGGTGGCCCACGAATGCTTCACGTTGAACATGCTCGACCCGGCCGCGTTGCGGGATCTGATCGAGCATGTCAAGCCGCATCTGGTTGTTCCGGAAATCGAGGCGATCCACACCGAGACCCTGCAGGAAATGGAGGCCAAAGGCGGTTTGGCGGTTATTCCCACGGCACGTGCGGCGCGCCTGACCATGGACCGCGAAGGCATCCGCCGCCTGGCAAGCGAAACGCTTGGGCTGCCGACCTCGAACTACAGCTTCGTCGATACCGAAGCCGAGTACCTGCAGGCCGTTAAGGCCATCGGCATTCCCTGTGTGATCAAGCCGCTGATGTCGTCCTCCGGCAAGGGCCAGAGCACCATTAAATCCGAACAGGACATCGGCGATGCCTGGAGGAAGGCGCAGACCGGCGGCCGGGCCGGCGAGGGCCGCTGCATCGTCGAGGGTTTCGTCGATTTCGATTATGAAATCACCTTGCTGACCGTCCGCCACCGCGGCGGTACAGCGTACTGTGCGCCGATCGGGCATCTTCAGATCGACGGCGACTACCGGGAGAGCTGGATGCCGCAACCCATGAGCGAGAATGCCATGGCACGCGCGCAGGACATCGCGCAGCGCATCACCGACAATCTCGGTGGGTATGGACTGTTCGGCGTGGAACTGTTCGTCAAGGGCGACGACGTCTGGTTCAGCGAGGTGTCGCCGCGTCCGCACGATACCGGCCTGGTGACGCTGATTTCCCAGGAACTGTCGGAATTCGCCTTGCACGCCCGTGCCATTCTCGGCCTGCCGATTCCCGACATCCAGATGCTTGGCCCATCGGCTTCCTGTGCCATCCTGGCCAAAGGCAAGGGCGTGCCGCAGTTCTCGCAGGTCGAACAGGCGCTGCTTGAGCCGGACACCGCCCTGCGGCTGTTCGGCAAGCCGACCGTCGACGGCTCGCGTCGGGTCGCGGTGACCTTGGCACGCGCCGCCAGTGTGGAACTGGCGCGTGAAAAGGCCCGACGGGCCGCCGCCGCGCTGAAAGTCGATCTGGTTTAACGGCAGCAACGCAACACGGCGTGTCCTAGGGCACGTGCGATGTCAGATCCACCCATACCATCCGGTGATCGGTGGCATCCAGCCACTCGCTCCCGGTTTCGCCTCGCTTCGGCCAAAATACGCCTTTATTCAACACCTGCCAGCCTACTGAAGGCAACACATAATCCAGGCGCAGATTGCCGACCTTCGGCCCGAAATTGCCCGTGTCGTGATGGTGCGCGCTGTGATGCGTTAAATTGGCCCCGCCATCCGCCGATGCGGCCTCAACCGCGCCTTCGCTGCGTGGCGTGGCCATCCGCAGTACCATGGGGTTTTCCAGCAGTTCGACGATGGTGCCTGGAATCCCGTCACCATCGGCGGGGTCGGCGTTCAAGTCGCCGGCGATGACGAAGCGTTGGTTTTCCTTCAGGCCGCCGCGCAAGCCCAGGTCGTCGACGATCCATCCGTTGCCGCGGTTCCAGACATACTCGCCCCAGAACCTGATTTCGTCGTGGTTGCGGTTTCCGTTGCGGTCCTCCGGTCCGTCGAACACCGGCGGCGTCGGGTGTGAAACCAGAAAATGCAGGGTGCCGAGCGGGGTATTGACCGGTACGTCCCAGTGCGATTTCGACGACAGACGGAACGCGTTCCATGCTTCCGCGGAATACCATGGCGAGCCATCGGCATTGACCGGCGCCAGGGCGCCCGGCATGTCTTTCCACAGGAAGTGACGGAATGTGCGGACGGCGTTTTTCTCGATAGGGTACTGCGACAGCACCAGCATGCCGTACTGTCCGGGGTGGTTGCCGAAACCGAAGGCATCATTGCCGCCGCCGGCCTTTCCATCGCCATTTAAATCGAAACCGCTCGGCACGCCGGTGTTCACCGGCGCGAAATAGCGGTAGGGGTAGTTGATCGGACGCTGGCCGAATTGCGGCTTGGCCAGGTAGCTTCCCTGGAACAGGTCCGCCGCCAGGCCTTCGGCATCGTAATCGAACTCGTTGAGCAGCAGCAGATCCGGGCGCTGATGCTGGATGACGGCGGCTATTTTACGTGCGGCCGTATCGTCGTGGCGCAGGCGCTCGATCAATCCACCGGAGATGTCGGAATACAGCGAGGTGTTGAATGTGGCGACCCGGATACTGTCGGCGGCAGGCGTGCCGGCGCTCAGTCCGGCTAGTAAAGGCAGCATGAGCAAGGCATGCATGGCGGCTCGCAAAATGGGTTGTAGCTCGATATTGTGCCACAGGCTATGGGTATAATCGTGGGATATTCCCAATGAGTAGCTCATGAGTACAACAGAACTTTTCGGCTACCTGGCCGCCTCGCTGACCACCATTTCCTTCATCCCGCAGGTTGTCCAGGTCTGGCGCAGCAAACATACCAAGGACATTTCCCTCGGCATGTATTCCATCTTCACGCTCGGCATCGTGGTTTGGCTGATTTACGGCCTGTTGCTGGGTTCCACGCCGATCATCCTTGCCAACAGCATCACCATCGTACTGGCCGGGTCGGTGCTTGGCATGAAACTCAAGTACGGCTGATCCGGGTAACACCGCGCCATTCTCAAGGAAGCACACATGATCGACATCGAAAGCCATGTTCCGAAATCCTCGGTCAGCCGCCCCATAGCGGGAATCCGCCTGCTGGTCGGGCTGTTGCAGGGACTGGCCCTGTTCCTGATTTACCAGGCGAGCGAGAACAAGCTGTGGACAGCGGATAATTCGGGACTGTTCGCCGCCCTGCTGATGGCGTTGACCATCGTTCCGGTGCTGCTGGTTTCGGGCCTGGGGCATATGCCGACGAAAATCCTGTGGCGCTGGCTGCTGCCGGCGGCGGCGGTGTTGGCCCTGCTCGGGTTTTACGACATCTGGCGCAGTGTCGGCGCTCCCTACTGGGATTACCAAAAATCCGTGGATTTGGCCCGTTTCCCGTCACCGCAGTTGTGGCTGCATGCCGTGGCAGGGTTCTTCATCGCGCACGCGATGGTTACCGCAGCTGTTACGGACGGGCGGCGGATCGCCGGTTACCGCAGTATTTTCCAAAGCGCCTCGAAACTGCTGATCCAGGTCGCCTTCGCCGGCGTGTTCGTCGGCATCATCTGGCTGGTGCTTGTGCTCGGCGCCGAGCTGTTCAAGCTGATCAAGCTCGACTTCCTGAAAAACCTGCTGGATGAATCCTGGTTCGCGATTCCGGTCACTACCTTCGCGTTCGCCTATGCCCTGCACATCACCGATGTCCGGCCGGCGATCGTCAGCGGCATCCGCAGCCTGGTACTGGTGCTGCTGTCGTGGATCCTGCCGATCGCCGTGCTGATCATCGGCGGATTCCTGCTGGCCTTGCCGTTCACCGGCCTGCAGCCCCTGTGGGCGACCAAGACCGCCACCGCGCTGTTGCTGGCCGCCTCGGCCTTGCTGGTGGTGCTCATCAACGCCGCCTTCCAGGACGGCAGCGTGGCGCG
>DATMWF010000103.1:0-3860 GCA_035562675.1 Arenimonas sp.
CCAGGCGTCCAGCAAGATCGGACAACCGGGACATTATGTTTTCGAGCGCGCGTTCGTCGAGAAATAGCGGGCGGAACGCCTTGAAATAAGGCATAATATCGGGCTGGTAACCTGCGTTATCAGCCAACCAATCCAATACTTCCAGGAGCCCTCCATGTCCGACTCCTTCGCCACGCGCGATCAACTGTCCGTCAACGGCCAGAACTACACCATCTTCAGTCTCAGCAAGCTCGGCCAGCAGTTCGATATCAGCCGGCTGCCCTATTCGATGAAAATCCTTCTGGAAAACCTGCTGCGCTGCGAAGACGGCGTATCGGTCACCAAGGAGTCCATCCAGGCCGTGGCGCAATGGGATGCCGGTAAAGAGCCGGATACCGAAATCGCCTTCATGCCGGCGCGCGTGGTCCTGCAGGACTTCACCGGCGTTCCCTGCGTTGTCGATCTGGCGGCCATGCGCGATGCCGTGGTCAAGCTCGGCGGCTCCGCATCCAACATCAATCCGCTGATTCCATCCGAACTGGTCATCGACCACTCGGTGCAGGTCGATTCCTTCGGCAAGGCCAGTTCCTTGGACGAAAACGGCGAAATCGAATTCGCCCGCAACGGCGAGCGCTACAGCTTCCTGCGCTGGGGGCAGAAAGCCTTCAATAATTTCAAGGTCGTGCCACCCAATACCGGCATCGTGCATCAGGTCAATCTTGAGAACCTGGCGCGCGTGGTCATGGAGCGCGACATCGACGGCGTGCGTTACGCATTCCCGGACAGCGTGTTCGGTACCGATTCGCACACCACGATGATCAACGGTCTCGGCGTTCTCGGCTGGGGCGTCGGCGGCATTGAAGCCGAAGCCGCGATGCTCGGCCAGCCGTCTTCGATGCTCATTCCGCAGGTGGTCGGCTTCAAGCTGACCGGAAAGCTGCCGGAAGGCGCGACCGCCACCGATTTGGTGCTGACGGTCACCCAGATGCTGCGTAGCCTGGGCGTGGTCGGCAAGTTCGTTGAATTTTTCGGCGACGGCCTGAACCACCTGCCATTGGCCGACCGTGCCACCATCGCCAACATGGCGCCCGAATACGGCGCGACCTGCGGCATTTTCCCCATCGATGCCGAATCGCTGAATTATATGCGTCTGTCCGGCCGTGATGAGAGCCTGATCAACCTCGTCGAAGCCTATGCGAAAGCCCAAGGCCTCTGGCGCACCGATGCCGAAGCGAATTACAGCGCCATCCTGCAGTTGGACATGGCGGAAGTAAAACCATCGCTTGCCGGTCCCAAACGTCCGCAGGACCGCGTGCTGCTCACCGACATGAAGGCCAACTTCACCGAGAATCTGGCCGGTTTCGTAGCCAATCGCAAATCACGCAATGGCGCGCAGGAACGCTTCGATTCCGAAGGCGGCGACCAGCCGCAGGCGGAACATCTGGCGACCAGGCCGAAATCGAAAATCCGCATCAAGGATCAGGATGCCGAGCTGGGCGACGGTTCGGTGGTCATCGCCGCGATCACCTCCTGCACCAACACGTCCAACCCGGCCGTGATGCTGGCAGCCGGCCTGCTGGCCCGCAATGCGGTTGCCAAGGGGCTCAAATCCGCCCCTTGGGTAAAAACGTCGCTTGGCCCAGGCTCACTGGTGGTCACCGACTACCTCAAGAAGGCCGGTGTTCTGGCAGATCTCGAGAAGCTCGGCTTTTACGTGGTCGGTTACGGCTGCACCACCTGCATCGGCAACTCCGGTCCGTTGCCTGACGAGGTGTCCAAAGGCATCGCCGACAACGACCTGGTCGTTGCTTCGGTGCTTTCCGGCAACCGCAACTTCGAGGGCCGCGTGCACTCCGAAGTTAAGATGAATTACCTGGCCTCGCCGCCCCTGGTGGTGGCTTACGCACTGGCGGGCACCGTCGATATCGACCTGTCACAGGATCCACTCGGTACCGGAGCCGATGGCCATCCGGTATTCCTGCGCGATATCTGGCCGAGCAATCAGGAAATCAGCGACTTCATCCTGCGCACTGTCGGTCCGGAAATGTTCACCAAGAACTATGCCGACGTCTTCAAGGGCGACAGCCGCTGGAACCAGATCGCATCCCCGGAAGGCGAAAGCTATGCATGGGATGCCGCTTCCACCTACGTCAAGAACCCGCCCTACTTCGAGGGGATGTCGATGTCTGTCGGCACCATCGAAGACATCCATGGCGCGCGCGTCCTCGGTCTGTTCGGCGATTCAATCACCACCGACCATATATCGCCGGCTGGCAACATCAAGGCCAGTTCGCCGGCCGGCCAGTTCCTGCAGTCGCGCGGTGTCAAGCCGGTCGACTTCAACTCCTACGGGTCGCGCCGCGGCAACGACGACGTGATGGTACGCGGCACCTTCGCCAACATCCGCATCAAGAACCTGATGCTGGGCGGCGAAGAAGGCGGCAATACCATCCATTATCCATCAACGGAAAAACTGGCCATTTACGATGCCGCCATCCGTTACAAAGCCGACAAGGTGCCTTTGGTGGTGTTCGCCGGCAAGGAATACGGCACCGGTTCTTCGCGCGACTGGGCCGCGAAGGGCACCATGCTGCTGGGCGTGAAGGCTGTCGTGGCGGAAAGCTTCGAACGCATCCACCGCTCCAACCTGGTCGGCATGGGCGTATTGCCCTGCCAGTTCATGGAGGGCCAGAACGCCCAGTCGCTTGGCCTGAAAGGCGACGAAACGTTCGATTTCACCGGGCTGGATGACGGCAAAGCCAAGCAGGCGGAAGTCACCGCCACCCGCCCCGACGGCAGCCAGCTCCGTTTCAGCGTGCAGGTGCTGCTGTTGACGCCGAAGGAAGTGGAATACTTCCGTCATGGCGGCATCCTGCACTACGTGCTGCGCCAGCTGGCGGGCCGGAAAGCGGCTTGATCCAAACGTTCCTGAGACATAAGAAAGCGGCTTCGGCCGCTTTTTTATTATGTGGCATAAGGGCTTGTCAGTTTATAGAGCATATGCTCAAATGGACATACCCCACCGTATGCATGTATCCATGAGCACAAACCATCCCTGGCTTAGCAGTTACTCCCCCTCCACGCCGCACGAGGTCGATCTCGACGAGTTTCCGACGATTGTTTCGGTGCTGGAACACGCTATCAATAAATTCTCGAGCAGGCCGGCTTTCACGAACTTCGGCAAGACCCTGACCTACCGCCAGATCGATGAATTGAGCGCGCAGTTCGCGAATTACCTGATCCATGAGCTGAACCTGAAGAAAGGCGAGCGCGTCGCGATCATGCTTCCGAACATCCTGCAGTATCCGGTCGCGATCTTCGGCGTGCTGCGCGCCGGCCTGACCGTGGTCAACACCAATCCGCTGTATACCGAACGCGAACTGAAGCACCAGTTGATCGATTCCGGCGCGACCGTGCTGGTGGTCCTGGAGAATTTCGCGCATGTCGCCCAGGAAGTCATCGCGGAAACCAAAGTCAGGCAGGTCATCACCGCCAGCATCGGTGAGATGCTCGGCCCGAAGGGCCTTCTGGTCAATTTCGTGCTGAAATACGTCAAGCAGGCAGTGCCTTCGTTCGACCTGCCCGACGCCATTTCCTTCAAGGAAGCACTGAAACGCGGCGCCCGGCACAAGCTGCCGGTGGTCAGCATCCATCATTCGGAGATCGCCTTCCTGCAGTATACCGGCGGCACCACCGGCGTTTCGAAAGGTGCCATGCTCAGCCACCGCAACCTGGTGGCCAACATGCAGCAGGCTTCTGCCTGGCTCGGGCACGGCATCAAGGAGGGCGAAGAAACCATCATCACCGCCTTGCCGCTCTATCATATCTTCGCGCTGACCGCGAACTGCCTGGTGTTCATGAAGTTCGGCGGACTGAATTAC
>DATMWF010000104.1:0-5218 GCA_035562675.1 Arenimonas sp.
CGTTCCTGGGCATCCACGGTACGTTCCGCCATCGGGCGCCCTTCCAGGCGCTTGATGCCGATTTCCTCGCCGGTATCCACGCAATAGCCGTAAGTGCCGTCATCGATGGCGGCAATGATCTTCTCGATCTTGTAGAGCAGCTTGCGGTAACGGTCGCGGGTCCTGAGTTCGAAGAAGTTCTCGGTTTCGCGCGAAGCGCGCTCCGCCTCATCGCCGACATCGCGCGCCTCTTCCTTCAGTTCATTGATGGTTTCCTGCGTGGCGCTGAGCAGCTTGTCGCGTTCGGCCAGCAGTTTCTGGCGGAAATACTCGAGCTGGTAGTCGTTCATGTACTCTTCGTTCTCGCTCGGCCTGTAACCGGCCGGCAAGCTGACGCGTTTCACCGACTTCTGCTTCAAGGCCGCATCGGCCGGCGGCGCACGCTTGACGAACCCGGCGCGCTCTCCGGTTCTCACCGGCGCTTTTGCCGGCTGGACGACAGGCGGCTTGGCTTTCTCGGCCGGTTTGGCGGCTGGCTTGGTTGATGGTTTTGAAACCGCTTTCAGCTCCGGCTTGGCGGCTGGTTTGACATCCGGTTTTGCGACTGGCTTTGCGACTGCTTTTACTGCTGAATTCATATTTCCCTTGGATACTGGTTTAGCGACCGCTTTGGCGGCCGGCTTCGCGGCTGGTTTGACAGCCGGTTTCACCGATGGCCTTGCTGCGGTTTTGACAGGCGCTTTGGCGGCCGATTTCTTCACCGGCGGCTTGGCGGCCTTGATCTGCTTTTTCTGGACGGTTTTAGCTGCCGGCTTCTTGACCGCCGGGACTTTCCTGGCGGCTGGTTTCGCCAGCGGCTTCTTGGCTACCGGGGTCTTTTTAGCCGCCGGTTTCGCCAAAGCCTTCTTGACGGGCTTGACGGCTTTCTTGACCACGGGTTTCTTGACGGACGATTTATTGACAGGCGCTTTCTTGACAGGCTTGGCCACCGGCTTTTTCACCGGCAATTTGGCTTTGGGAGCGGCTTTCTTGGCGGCTACGGGCTTCTTGCTGACGGGTTTCGGCGCAGGCTTTTTCGTGGGTTTGGCGCTGGCTTTGGGCAGCGGCTTCTTGACGGCCGGCTTTTTGCTTGCTTTGACAGGTTTTTTGCTCGCCACGTGGAAGTTCCTTCTTGTCATTTAGGCTCTGGACATCTTTTATAGCCTACACTATAGCCATTAGCAAGCTGTTGCGGTAAAAATATTATGCTTAAATCGCTCGCCCTCTTGCTGCTGCGCGGCTACAAGCTGTTCATCAGCCCTTTGCTCGGGCAAACCTGCCGGTTCAGCCCTTCGTGCTCCAGCTATTCCATGCAAGCCATCGAGCGTTTCGGATTCTTCCGGGGCAGTTACCTGACGGTCCGGCGGCTGATGCGCTGCCACCCCTGGAACCCGGGCGGATATGACCCGATTCCGGAATCCCGCTGCACGCACACCCATCATCATTGACCAACCGGAAACAGGCCGCCGCATGACCGACACGCTGACCATCACCCGACCCGACGACTGGCATATCCACTTCCGGGACGGCGATGCCATGCGCAGCGTGCTGTCCGATACCGCCCGCGTTTTCGGGCGCGCCATCGCCATGCCGAACCTCAAGCCGCCGGTGGTTTCGGTCGCCGAGGCCGCCGCTTACCGCCACCGTCTGTGCACAGCGGCGCAAGGAAGCGCATTCCAGCCCTTGATGACCCTGTACCTCACCGACAATACCCCGGCGGAGGAAATCCATCAGGCCAAGGCCAGCGGCTTCGTGCATGCGGTGAAATATTACCCGGCCGGTGCGACCACCAATTCCGATTCCGGCGTGACCGGATTAAGCAAGGCCTACAAAGCCATAGCGGCCATGGAGGAAATCGGCATGCCGTTGCTGCTGCACGGCGAAGTCGTGGATGAAGACATCGACATCTTCGACCGTGAAGCGGTTTTCATCGAGCGCCATCTGACGCGCCTGCTCCGTGATTTCCCGCGGCTTAAGATCGTTCTGGAACACATCACCACCCGACAGGCCGCCGAGTTCGTGGCGGCGGCACCGGACAACGTGGCCGCCACGGTCACCGTGCATCACCTGCTGTACAACCGGAACGCGCTGTTCAAGGGCGGCATCCGACCGCACATGTACTGCCTGCCGGTACTGAAACGCGAACCTCACCGCCAGGCCCTGATCGGCGCCGCGACATCGGGAAGCGGAAAATTCTTCCTGGGCACCGACAGTGCGCCGCATGCCATCGGCGCCAAGGAATCGGCCTGTGGCTGCGCCGGCATTTACACCGCGCATGCGGCCATCGAGCTATATGCCGAAGCCTTTGAAGACGCCGGAGCGTTGGATAAGCTGGAAGCGTTCGCCAGCTTTTACGGGGCCGATTTTTACGGCCTGCCGCGCAATGCCGACAGCATCACATTGCGGCGGGAAAGCTGGAATGCACCGGCCACCCGTGAAATGGGCAATGACGTCCTGGTGCCGCTGCGTGCCGGCGAGGCCATCCGCTGGCGCGTCCTGTAATCACCTCCGCTCAGGCAACCCCTTCAACCCGGGAACCGGCTGCGCATGGCGCGCCAGGCATCCCAGACATGCCCCGGACGGACGCCCGGCGTCTTGGATGACTGCAATTGGCGGATCCGCCGCTGGGTGAAGCGCGACTGCGCCGCCCTGAACCAATTGCCGTCCTGCCCTGCCGACGGCAACATGGCCGACAAATCGGCCAGCCAGTCCTGCAGCAAGGCACGTTCGTCGGCGATCTGATCAAGGCTTTGATGCCGGGCCAGGAGATTCATCGGAATCATCGCCCGGTCGAAGGCCTGCACGCCATGCGGCAGGCGCATGGCCAGCAACTGGGCACTGACGGAATCCGGAGGCGAATGGCCTTCGCCTCCAAACAGGTCCTGTTCTATCCGGACGACGGCATCCGCGAACGGCGTCAGCACCGCGGCCAGCGCATTGCGGTCGCCGGCGCGGACCGGCGCCTGCTGTGCAAGGCTGAGCAGTTGCGCGGCCAATCCGCCATAGGCGGCGGGGTGACCCTGCAGCGCCTGGGTGATCGGATGTTTGGCGGAACCCTGCTCAGCGGCCCGCAGCTCCTGCGACCACCAAAGTGATTTCTGCTCCCGGACCGGATCATGCTCAAGGCTGAAAGCGCAGGCATGCAGTTCGAACAACAGGCTGCCCCAGGCACGCGATGCCGCTTTATGGCGCTCTGGAGTAAAGACATCCAATACGGCCTGCTCCGGCCAAAACGCCAGCCATTTGCGGACGAATGGCTCAAGGGCCTGCTCAGGGCTCATGGCAGGCTGTGCAGCAACCGGGATGTGATCAGGTCCCTGGGCGTTTCGGCCAGGTCATCGGCCATCCAGCGCTCCGGGGAATCATCCAGCGGGCGGTATCCCCACAGCGCGCCGATGGATCGCATATTGGCGGCGTTGGCGGCCTGCACATCGCGCTCGTCGTCGCCGATGTACACGGTTTTCTCCGGTGCCATGCCCAACACGGCGCAGGCATGCAGCAGCTGGTCAGGCTCCGGTTTCTTGTTGGGCAGGCTGTCGCCGCCGAGCAGTATCGCGCTGCGCTGCGACCAGCCCAGTTTCTCCACCAGCGGTTCCGCCAGGTAGTAGGGTTTGTTGGTGACGATGCCCCACAGCGCATCCTGCGCCTCGATATACGCCAGCACTTCGTCAACGCCGTCGAAGACATTGCTGAATTCCGCCAGACCACGCGCATAGATGGACAGGAATTCCGGGAGCAGCAGTTCCCGGGTATGTTCATCCGCGTCACGGAAGCTTTGCTTCAGCATGGCGCGGGCGCCTTTGGAAACCACCGGACGGAAGACATCGAACGCAATCGCCGGTTCGGATTTTTCAGCCAACAGGCGGTTCATCGCCGCATGCAGGTCGCGGGCGCTGTCCAGCAGCGTGCCATCCAGATCGAACAGGACCAAAGGCGCTATCCGGTCAGTCATTGGGCTTTTCCGCGCACATCAGGTAGTTCACCGTGGCGTTGGCGGTGATCGCGGCTTTCCTGCTCAACGGGTTGTAGCGCAAGCCGCTGATGTCCAGCAGGCTGAAGCCCAGCGAACGCAGGCTGGCGGCCAATTCCGAGGGCTTGATGAAGCTGCGGTAATCGTGCGTGCCTTTCGGCAGCAGCCGCGCCGCGTATTCCGCGCCGACGATGGCCAGGGCGAACGCGGCCGGCGTCCGGTTCAAGGTCGACAGCAGCAGGCGGCCACCGGGCTTGAGCAGCGTATGGCAGGCCTTCAGGATGGCGTGCGGATCAGGCACATGCTCGAGCATCTCCATGCAGGTGATGGCATCGAACTGTCCAGGTTCCAGGTTGGCCAGGTCTTCCACGGCGATGACCCGGTACTCGGCTTTCACGCCCGACTCCAGCAGATGCAGCCGCGCGACGTCGATCAGCTGCGTCGACAGGTCGATGCCGGTGGCCTGCGCCTGGCGCAACGCCATGGCCTCGGTCAGCAGACCGCCACCGCAGCCGACATCCAGCACCTTCGCGCCGGCCAAGGGCTGCCAGCGCGCTACATAGTCCAGCCGAACGGGGTTCAGTTCGTGCAAGGGACGCTGCGGACCGTTCGGATCCCACCAGCGGCTGGCCAAGGCACCGAACTTCTCTATTTCATGGGGATGGACGTTACTGGTCATGGGCTGGGTATCTGCGTGATGGTGCGCTGCCAATGGCGCGCGGTGGCCTGTATTTTATGCATGTCGATGTCGACCAGCTGCCTGTTCCGTAGCTTGTTCCTGCCGGCGATCCAGACATCGGTGACCTGCTGGCGGCTGCCGGCGTATACCAGCTGCGAGATGACGTCATAAAGCGGCAGGGTCTCCAGCTGGCCTAAATCGACGGCGATGATGTCAGCCTGCTTACCGGCCTCCAGGGAGCCGATGCGGTCTTCCAGGCCCATGGCGCGGGCTCCGGCGAGCGTGGCCGAATGCAGGGCCGAAAACGCCTTGAAGGCAGTGGCATCCTGGGCCACGGCCTTGGCCAGCAAGGCGGCGGTGCGCAGCTCGTCGAACATGTCGAGATCATTGTTGCTGGCGCAGCCATCGGTGCCGATGGCCAGATTGACCCCGGCTTTCAGCAGGGCGTCGGCCGGACAGAAACCCGAGGCCAGCTTCATGTTGGACTGCGGGCAATGCACCACGGATACGCCGCGCTCGGCGCACAGGGCGATTTCAGCGGGCGTCAGCTG
>DATMWF010000105.1:0-2470 GCA_035562675.1 Arenimonas sp.
GTGTGCGGTGTGGTGGCCAGGTCATGCGCCTGCAGAATGGCGCTGCCGCGGTAGAAGGCGAACGGGGAAGCCAGCATGCGCCCGTAGCGCAGGGGAATCAGGCGCTCGACGCGGCCGGCGCTGTTGGCCTTCAGCAGTTTAATCGGGTCTCGCGTTACGTTGCCTACGGAGCTATGTGAAGCGCGTGGCACGCTATCGCGTATAGCCTGTCCGATTTCGATGCGCTGCTCGAAGGTGGTTTGTGGCATGTTCCGCTCCCTTGGCCTTGGCGATGGATCGTTGGATTCCAGTTATCGGCAGGAAGCTGCGCGGGATGATCAATGCGCTCTGCCAGCCGACATACATTCCAATCCTACGCGTTCAGCATACAACTAACTTGACTTCAGTCAAGTTGGCGGAAGCCAGGGTTCATGCGGTCAGAGCGGTTTATCCATTTCCGCCCTGGCGACACGGCTGGTCACCGTCAGGTCGGCGGTGACGTTGCCGAGCGTGGCGAAAATGTCAGGGATGATATCGACCGCCAACAGGATACCGAGCGGTTCTATGGGCAGTCCGGTTGACTGCACAATCGGCAGATTGGTGCCCATAAAGCCGGCCTGGCCGGGCAGGCCGACCGAACCCATGCTGATCACCACCGACAGCAGCACGGCGGTGGTGACCTGCGCCACGGATAGATCGATGCCGTAAGACCAGGCAATGAACCAGACCACGCCGAGATATTGCATCGGACTGGTGATGCGGAATATCGATACGGCCATCGGCAGGATCAGGCCGCTGGCTTGCGGCGGATAATTCAGTGTTCTGGAACTTTCAACCATGGCCGGCAGACTGGCCAGGGACGACTGTGTGCTGACCGAAACCACCTGCGCCGGCAGGATCGCCGCCGCAAAGCGCTTCAGGTTCTCGCCTCGGCCGGTGCATGCGAACGCATACAGCACGGCGGTAATCGTTATGTACAGGATGCTCAGCATCGCCACATAGAAACCCAGCGCATGCAGCAAACCGGTGCCGGCCTGCGCGCTGATCGGAAAGATCAGGCCGAACACGCCCAGCGGCCCGATCCACAGCACCCAGCCGACCATCACGATCATGGTGTCGGCGATGCCCTGGAAAAACGACACCAGCTGCTTGCGCCGTCCGCTTTCAATCTGGGTCAACGCGAAGGCGAACAGCAGGGTGAAAGCCACCAAGGGCACGATCGCGGTCTGGACCGCCGCCGACAGGACATTGGTCGGGATGAAGCCCGTGGTCCAATCGGCCGTCGAAGCCGCCGGCACCACGGCCGGCGCATTGCCGGCGAGCTGCTTCAGGGTGTGCATCAGCTGCGGATCATGCGGCAGCCAGTTCAACATCAACGGCGCCATGACCGCCGCCAATGTTCCGGACAACAGCAGGAAGAACAGGATCCACAGCATCGCGCGGCGCGCCACGCGGCCGGATTCGGCGACATCGTTGGCCTGGTTGATGCCGACGATGAGCAGCGACACCACCAGCGGCACGATGGTCATCTGCAGGGCATTCAGCCATAACCGCCCGATAGGCTGGGCGACGGCGCTGGCCGACGGGACCAGGTCGGGTGAGAACGCATTGAGCGCCAGGCCGGAAAAAATGCCGAGCAGCAAACCGATGAACACACGCGTTGAGGAAGACATAGTCAGTTTTTCAATTCAGGAAGTTGCCATGATTTCCGCAGACGGCGGTATTCCGCTGCGGGCATTAAAACGAAAACGGGTTTTTTCGCGGCATCCAGCCAAGCCAGCAGACGGTCCATCTCGGCTTCAGGCATCGCCGTGCAGCCGGCTGTCGCCGAGCCCGGTGACCGCCATAAGTGCGCAAAGATGCAGCTGCCGGCCTTTGCCATGTTGCCGGGGTTATGCTTTATGACGAAGCCTTTTTTATAGACGCTGTCGCCGCCAAGATGGAGGTCGCGGCGCATCGGTTCGGTCGAACCCTCAACTGCGTCGATGCCGACATCCCGTGTCGAAACGATTTGGTTATACAAGGGCGATTCGTTGACATCCACGCACCAGTCCGTATCGGTCATCGGGACATAACCGAGCTGGGTATCGAGTTCGGGTTCATAACCGAAGGCGCTTCCCAAGGCGAAGATGCCGGCCGGCGCTTTGCCGTCGCCTTCCACCTTCCGCGGGCCGTCCGTCTGCGTCTCATGCAGGCCAAGGCCCCAGCCCGAGCCGTTCTTGCCGACAGTGACCGGAAAAGGCGTTGCAAGGGGTTTCCAATGGCCGTCGACACGCTCGAAGCGCTGCAGGGATCCGGCCGGCGCATCCCAGTCGGCCGTGATGACCACGATTAGCTGTGTGCTATCGGACTGCCATGGCGTGACCGGCGATGCGGCGGACAGCAGGGCGGGCATGAGCAGGGCTGCCAGGGCATGCCGCAAGCGGAAAAGGTTCATCGGTTCAGTCGAGCCAGTGGATGTGTGAAGTGGCAGTGATTCCCAGTCCGGGAC
>DATMWF010000106.1:0-1871 GCA_035562675.1 Arenimonas sp.
CAGTCGCGCAAGCTGTTCGGCGCGCCCGAGAAACTGCCCGGCCCGACCGGCGAATCGAATGAGCTGCAGCTGCACGGCCGCGGTGTTTTCGTGTGCATCAGCCCGTGGAATTTCCCGCTGGCCATTTTCCTCGGCCAGATCACCGCCGCGCTCGCCGCCGGCAACACCGTGATCGCCAAGCCGGCCGAGCAGACCACCCTGCTGGCCTATGTGGCGGTGAAGATCCTGCATGAAGCCGGCATACCGGAAAACGTCCTACAGTTCCTGCCCGGCGACGGCGCCAGCGTCGGCGCGGCCTTGACCCGCGACCCGCGCGTGACTGGCGTGGTGTTCACCGGCTCGACCGAAACCGCTTGGGCGATCAACCGCGCATTGGCCGCCCGCAACGCCCCGCTGGCCACCCTGATCGCCGAAACCGGCGGACAGAATGCGCTGATCGCCGACTCCTCGGCCCTGCCGGAACAGCTGGTCAACGATGCCGTGATGGCCGCCTTCGATTCGGCAGGACAACGCTGCTCGGCCGCGCGCATCCTGTTCGTGCAGAGCGACATCGCCGACCGCACCCTGGAACTGCTGGCCGGCAAGATGGACGAACTGACCGTCGGAGATCCGGGTCTGCTGTCGACCGACGTCGGCCCGGTCATCGACGAGGACGCCAAGGCGATCCTGACCGCGCATGCCGAACGCATGGACATGGAAGCCAAGCTGATCAAGGCCTGCCGACTGTCCGACGGCTGCGAGCACGGCAGCTTCTTCGCGCCCCGCGCCTACGAAATCAGCAGCCTGTCACAGCTGACCCGTGAGATCTTCGGGCCGGTGCTGCACGTGATCCGCTATGACGCCGACAAGCTCGACGACATCCTGGCGCAGATCAACGCCACCGGCTACGGCCTGACGCTCGGTATCCACTCGCGCATCGACGAAACCGTCAACAAGATCGCCAAGACCGTGCGTGTCGGCAACTGCTACGTCAACCGCAACCAGATCGGCGCGGTGGTCGGCGTGCAGCCGTTCGGCGGCGAAGGCCTGAGCGGCACTGGCCCGAAAGCCGGCGGACCGCATTACCTGCTGAAGTTCGCCTCCGAGCGCACGCTCACCATCAATACCACGGCGGCCGGCGGCAACGCCAGTCTGCTGACGCTGGCGGAATGATACGAACAACCGTTGCAACGAAAAAGCCGCTGGAGACAGCGGCTTTTTTGTGCGGGAAAAGTCTTGGTTTTGTTGATTTATCTAATGGCACGGCATGCTTTTAATGAAACAAGCACCGAAATAACATCGATTGCTTCATCCCGCCCCGGCAATGTTAGTATGCGGATTAAAGTAACGCTCACCTTGGGGAACTGCATGACAAAGATTTTTCCGGCAATGACCGGCCTGCTTATGGCCGCCGCATCCACTGCCGCATCAGCGCAGGCGCCACGCCCGGACCAGCTGGAGTTCCGCGCCCTGTACAAGGAACTGGTCGAAACCAACACCACGCTGTCGTCCGGCTCCTGCACTGAAGCCGCCGCCAAGATGGGCGCGCGCATGAAAGCGGCCGGCTACAGCGACTCGCAGCTGACCTTCTTCAGCGTACCCGAACACCCCAAGGACGGCGGTCTGGTTGCTATCCTGCCCGGCAGCGATGCCAATGCCCGGCCGATCCTGCTGCTGGCGCACATCGATGTGGTTGAAGCCAAGCGCGAAGACTGGACCCGTGATCCGTTCACGCTGATTGAGGAAAACGGCTATTTCTACGCACGCGGTTCGTCTGACGACAAATCCCAGGCGGCGATCTGGACCGATGCGCTGATCAACTTCAAGAAATCCGGCTACACCCCGCGCCGCACCATCAAGATGGCGCTGACCTGCGGCGAAGAGACCGGCGG
>DATMWF010000107.1:0-15885 GCA_035562675.1 Arenimonas sp.
CCGTTCAGCATCAACAGCTGGGCCGAGGTACCGGTGATGTTCCAGACCTTCGCCATCGGTTTCGGCAGCATGGCTTTGGTTCTGCTGCTGCTGTTCGCGCGCACGCTGAAACATGCCGAATCCCTGCGTCTGGCGCCGGCGGAAATCGCCTATGCGCGCCACAAACGTCTGGACTGGGCGCTGGTCGTCGGCTTTTCGGTTCTGTCGTTCATCCTGGCCTGCCTGATTCCGGCCAATGCGGAAAGCGGTGCTTGGGTCGGCATGCCCGGCTTCATATTTTTCGGGCTTAATATCTGCCAGTGGCTGCTAGGCCGCTCGCAGCGCTGAATGAGGCCATGACGAAGAAATCCTTTCCGCTGGGCAAAGTCTATGGCCTGTTCGAACCGGGCCCGGTCATCCTGCTGAGCACGGCCGGAAAAAAACGGCCGAACGTGATGACCCTGTCGTGGCAGACCATGCTGGATTTCGACCCGCCGCTGATCGGCTGCGTGGTCGGCGGCGGCCTGTCGTTCAAGCTGCTGCAGGCCGCCAAGGACTGCGTGCTCAACATCCCGACCGCCGAACTGGTCGGGCAGGTCGTGCAATGCGGCAATTCAAGCGGCGTGCGGACCGATAAATTCAGGAAGTTCAAACTGACCGCGGTTCCCGCGGAACACGTCAGCGCGCCGCTGATCGGGGAATGCTACGCCAACGTCGAATGCCGGGTGGTCGACACTGGCATGGTCGATGCCTACGGCTTCTTCGTCCTGCAGGCGGTCAAGGCCTGGGTCGATCCGCAGGTGACCGCGCCGAAGACGCTGCACCATCTCGGCTACGGCCGCTTCATGATCGCCGGCGAAATCATCCACACCGGCTCAAAAATGCGTTGAACGGCTTTATACTGCAGGGATGAGCGACCCGACAGCGCGCTGCCCCTGGTGCGGCACCGACCCGTTATACGTTGAATACCACGACCGAGAGTGGGGCGTGCCGGTGCACGACGACCGGACCCTGTTCGAGTTCATCATCCTGGAAGGCGCGCAGGCCGGGCTGAGCTGGCTGACCGTGCTACGCAAGCGCGAAAACTACCGCAGGGCCTTGCACGGATACGACCTTCAGCGGATTGCCGCTTACGCCGAGGCCGACATGGCGCGCCTGATGGCTGATCCCGGCATCGTGCGCAACCGCCTGAAAGTCGAATCCACGGTCCGCAACGCGCGCGGCGCCTTGCGGATCATCGAGCAGTTCGGTTCGTTGGACGCCTATTTCTGGGGCTTCGTGGACCATGCGCCGATCATCAACAGCCCGTTGCGGATGCAGGACCTGCCGACGCGCACGGCGTTATCCGACGCCTTGAGCAAGGACCTGAAGAGCCGCGGCTTCAATTTCGTCGGCTCGACGATCATGTATGCCTTCATGCAGGCGGTCGGCATGGTCGACGACCACCTGACCGGCTGCTTCAAGCATCGCTAGGTCCGCTCAGTACGCACCCATATAGTCTTTCTTGCCGAGCGGCACGCCGTTATGGCGCAGGATGGCGTAAGCGGTGCCGACATGGAAGAAAAACTGCGGAATGCCGTAACCCAGCAGATAGGCCTGGCCGTTGAAACGCTTTTCCTTCGGGGTACCGGGCCGGGTGACGATTTCGCGCGCTTCCTGGCCGTCGATCAGTGCCGGTTCGATGGCGGCGATGAAATCCAAGGTCTTCCGGATCAGCGCCTGGCAGTCGGCGAAGCTGTGGTGGTCGTCCTCGAACACCGGCGGCTCGAGTCCGGCCAGGCGCGCGCTCACGCCGCGCGAGAAGTCCGCGGCGATCTGCACCTGGCGGACCAGCGGAAACATGTCGGGATAAAGGCGCGCCGCGAGCAGGACGCCGGGATCGATGTTTTTTTCAGCGGCATGCGCCTCGGCCTTATGCAGGATATCGCTGAGGCTGTTCAACATCTGGCTGAATACGGGGACGGAGGCGGCATGCAGTGAAATGGTCATCGGGGCGCTTTGGTTTGGAAGGCGGGAATTGATTATAGCGCCATTGTCACGCCTAGCGACAAGCGCCGGATCACGCGTTATCATGGTTTCCGCGACATCGTTTGCCACCCCGAACCGACAAAGGAAACATCATGGCCAAGAGCATGGACAAGCAGAAAAAAGACGTGAAGAAAAAGCCCGAGAAAACCCTGAAGGAAAAACGCGCCGAAAAAGCCGCCAAGAAGAAATAAGCCCGTGCCGGGCCTGCGGGAAACGGCCCATGGCGGCGTCTCCGGATGACTTGGGGCGCGGTCCGCGCGGTCCTGACTTCAAGCCGCGCGCCGTTCCTTGCGCTTACCCCGATCTGCGTGTTGCTGGGCTGCGCCACCGCCCGTAGGCAGGGCGCATCGCTGGATGCGGCGTTGCTTGCGGGGGTTCTGCTGAATGCCCTGCTGGCACATGCCAGCGTCAACCTGCTCAACGAGTATCATGATTTCCGAAGCGGCCTCGACCTGCACACGCGGCGCACGCCATTCAGCGGCGGCAGCGGCGGTTTACCTGCGCATCCGGCCATGGCCGGGGTGGTGTTACGGGCCGGCTTGCTGGGCTTCGCGCTCAGCGCCGCATTGGGCCTGTATTTCGTGGCGCTCCGCGGCGCCGTGCTGGTGATCCCCGGCCTGCTGGGCCTGCTGCTGATCGCCGGATACACCCCTTGGATCAACCGCCGCCCGTGGCTCTGCCTTGTCTCTCCGGGCTTGGGCATGGGCCTGGTGGTAGTGCTCGGCACGCATCTTGCGGTGGGCGGCACGGTTTCGGTTTCCGCGTTGCTTGCCGCCGGCACGGTGTTCGCGCTCGGCAACAACCTGCTGTTATTGAACCAATACCCCGATACCGTCGCCGACCAGGCCGTCGGCCGCCGGAACTTTCCGATCGTCTACGGCATCGGGAAAAGCAACGCCGCTTACGGAATCTTCAGCCTGGCCGCGGCCGGGTTAATGGCATTCGGCGTGGGCAGTGGCGCATGGCCGGTTGCCGCCCTGTGGGCGTTGGCGCCCTTGCTCTTGTCGCTGATCGCGCTGGCCGGCATGATCCGCTTCGGCCACGGCATCGGTGCGCACGCCGGCTTCCTGGCTGCGAATGTCGCGGCGGCGCTGTTGGCTCCGCTGACGCTCGGCGTTGCGCTGTTATCCATCGGGTAATCGCCATGTAACATGCCGCCCGCACCGCCTAGAACGTATGCGTCTGGGCCCTGTCGCGGTCATACACCCGCTTGCCGGCGATGTAGGTGGCCCTGGTGGCACGGTCATCGGCCATCGTCATCTGGATGAACAGCGACTCCTCGAACGACTGGCAGTAGCGCATGCGGTAATCGATGAGCGGCGTCGATTTCAGGTCCAACACCACCAGGTCGGCCTCAAAGCCCGGCGCGAGGGAGCCGATGCTGTCATCCAGGTACAGCGCGGCGGCGGCGCCGCGTGTCGCCAGATAAAAGGCATGCCAGGCGCTCAGGGCATTGCCGTTCAGCTGCGCGGTTTTATAGGCCTCGTTCATGGTCTGCAGCTGGGAAAAGCTGGTGCCGGCGCCGAGATCGGTGGCCAAGCCGACGCGCACGGGACGGTCGGCGCGCTGCAGGTTTTCGACATTCAGGCAACCGCTGCCCAGGAACAGGTTCGAGGTCGGGCAATGCGCGATGGCGGTGCCGGTTTCATGGCAGCGCGCCAGTTCGCTTTCGGTCAGGTGGATGCCATGCCCGTAGACGGCCCGCGGGCCGAGCAGGCCGTAATGCCCGTAGACATCAAGATAGCCGCTGCGCTCGGGATACAGCGCCTTTGCCCAGGCCACCTCGCCGAGGTTTTCGGATACATGCGACTGCAGGTAGGCATCGGGGTATTCCTTCCATAGCGCGCCGGCCATCTGCATCTGCTCCGTGCTGCTGGTCGGTGCGAAACGCGGTGTGATGGCGTACAGCTGGCGGCCGCGCTTATGCCATTTCCGCAGCAGCGCCTTGGATTGGTCATAGCCGGACTGCGGCGTATCCAGCAGCGCCGGCGGCGCGTTGCGGTCCATCAGCACCTTGCCGGCGATCATGCGCGCGTTGATTTTTTCGGCCTCGGTGAAAAACGCCTCGACCGACTGCGGATGCACGGTGCAGTACACCATGGCGGTGGTGGTGCCGGCGCGGACGCACTCCCGCAGGAACACCTTGGCCACGTCATGGCCGTGCTGCGGCGAGGCGAACTGCTGTTCGGCGATGAAAGTATAGTTGTTCAGCCAATCGATCAGCTGCTTGCCGTACGCGCCGATGATCTGGGTCTGCGGATAATGCACGTGGGTGTCGATGAAGCCCGGCAGGATCAGCGCATCGGGGTAGGCGGTGACCGGCGCACCTTCCGGCAGCAGGTGCCGGGTGGCGGCATAGTCGCCGAACGCGGTGATCCTGCCGTCCCGCATGATGATCAAGGCATCGGATTCGTGGCGCGCCGATTGTTCCCCGCCGACCTGGAAAGGATTGCCGGTGAACGTCAGCGCCGCCCCGCGGACGGCCGTGCAGACCGGCACCGGTTCACTTCCGCTCACAACGCGACAACCCGGTTCCGGCCCTGATGCTTGGCGGCGTACAGGTTTTCATCGGCTTTGGAGACCATTTTTTCATGGTGCGACACGCCGGTACGTCCGGTCAGCCCGATGCTGGCGCTCAGGTGCAGGCCGGGCGCGAACCCGCTGCAGTCGATGTCTTCGATCGCGCGCAGGATCATTTCACACTTCTCGCGCGCGCTGTGCAGGTCCTGGTCGGGGAATACCAGCGCGAATTCCTCACCGCCCCAGCGCGCGCACAGGTCGCTGCCGCGCCACAGGCCGTGGTGCTGCTCGCCCATCACGTGCTGCATGGCTTGCGCGATCCGCTTCAGCGCCTGGTCGCCGACGTCGTGCGAGAAGCTGTCGTTGACGCGCTTGAAGTGATCGACGTCCAGCAGCCCGAAGCAGAACGGCCGGTCGGCCGTGACGGCGGCGTTGAACTGGTTCTGCAGGGTCTCGTCCATGCTGCGGCGGTTGGCCAGGCCGGTCAACGCATCGGTGCGGGCCTGCACGGCAAAAGCCTCGGACTGCTGGCTGATGCGTTCGTTCAGGGTCACCAGTTCGATGTTCTTTTCATGCAGGGCGCGGGTGCGCTCTTCGACGATGCCGCTGAGCTCGGTTTCCCGGGCCTCCAGCCGACTGACCCGCATCCGGAAAAACCCGTACAGAAGCAGCGCCGACAGCACGAACAGCAGCGGCGCGAACCAGGCGCGCTGGTAGTATTTCGGCTGGATTTTGAATTTCAGGCTGGCGGTGTTTTCGCTCCAGGCGCCGCCGCGCACCGCCGCACTGACCCGGAAGGTGTAACTGCCGGGCGGCAGGTTGGTGAACTGCACGTTTCGGAGCTGGTCGCGGTTGATCCATTTGTCGTCGAAGCCTTCAAGACGGTACCGGTAACGGATCTGTTCCGGTGTGCGGAAGGTCAGGCTGACGTAGAACATTTCCAGTTTGCGGGTACTGGATGGCAGCACCAGCACGCCCGCCGCTGGCACGACCAGCTGGTCATCGACCATCACGCTTTCGATCACCACCGGCGGAGGCGGCAGCTGGTAACGCGCCAGCTCATCCGGCTGGACCACCGACAGCCCTTTGGCCGTGGCCACCCAGATGCTGCCGTCCTTGGCGCGCAGCGCGGCCGGGCCGGCGCCGCCGTTGCATTGCGCGCTGCCCATGCCATCGGCTTCGGCAAAGCTGACCGGATTCAGCTGCGCCGTTTTGCCGTCAGCGGCCGCTTCCATTTCGGCGCGCTTGACATGGATCACGCCGCGGTTGGAGGTCAGCCAGAAATTGCCGTAGGTGTCGGTGATGATCTGGAACACGGTGGCGACCGGCAGGCCCTGCGGGGTACCGACGCTGTCGATTTTTCCGTTGCGCAGCCGCAGGATGGCGCGGTCCGTGGAAATCCACAAGGTGCCGTCGGGGTCCTCGCTGAACCCGAACACATCCTCGGACAGCGCATAGGGTGCCAGGTCGATTGAGCCGGCCTTGTCACCGTCGATGTAGCCCAGCCCGTTGGCGCTGCCGACCCATATCCGGCCGGACTTGGCTTCGAACAGACTGAGCGTGAAATCGCGCGGCAGACCCTGCGCCTCGCCGAAGCGCTTCAATTCGCCGCCTTTTTTGCGGTACACACCGCGCGAGGTGCCTACCCACAGGTTGCCCTGACGGTCTTCGTGCAGGGCGCGGATCTGCGAGCCGTACAGCGGACTGTCGGTACTGACGCTTTCGAGAATGCGACCGTCCTTCCAGTGCACCAATCCGGTGGAATACATGCCGACCCAGAGGCCGCCGTCTTTGGCCGGTGCCAGGCTGAGGATGGCGTCGTCTTTCAGGCTCGCGCTGTCCTCGATGGCGGTTATTTTCTCATCGGCGTAACGGTTCAGGCCGCGCGAGGTGCCGATCATGATGCTGCCGTCGCCGAGCTGCGCGACGGCACGCACGTAGTTGTCGGTCAATCCGTTGTAATTGTCCAGGGTCACGAACGGGGTGTCGGCGAAGCGGACCAGGCCGGCATTGGTGCCGGCCCATAGATTGCCTTCGCGGTCGCTGAAGATGGAACCGACCCGGTTGTTGGGCAACCCGGACGCGGCGTCCAGGGTTTCAAGATCGCGCCGCCCCATGCGCAGGATGCCGCGGTTGACGGTGCCGATCCACAGGTTGGACTGCCGGTCCACGGTCAGGCTGATCACCGCCTCGTCCGGGAAGCCGGCCTTGATGAGGCTGAACCTGCCGTTGCGCGACAGGTACAGGCCGTGATGCGTGCCGATGTACAAGCCACCCTCGGGCGCCTCCACGATGGCATAAACGGTGCCCGCCGGCAGGCCATCGGCGGCGCCGAAGCGCTGGATCACGCCGTTCTCGATGCGTACCAGACCATTCGACGATCCCGCCCAGATGGCCTTGTTCTTATCCATGGTGACCGCGTACATATGCTCCGACGGCAAGCCGTCGCGCGTTCCGAACACGGTGACCCGCCCGTTGGCCTCCACACGCGACAGGCCCTTGCTTTCCTGCGCCACCCAGATCGCGCCGTGGCTGTCCTCGACGGCGGCCATGGTTTCGTTCTGCGCCAGCCCGTCGGCCTTGCCGATATGCCGCCAGACGCCCTGATCCATGATCGACACGCCGCCCCGCGAGGTGGCGACGATAAGTCGGCCGTTGGCGCCGGTGCTGACATGCCGGATGCCGTGGTCCTGCAGGCCAGGCACGTTTTTCGGGGTGAATATCCGGAAATCCTGCCCGTTGTAGCGGACCAGTCCTTCCCAGGTGGCGAACCACAGATAGCCTTCCGGGGTCTGGGTGACCGCATTGACCTGGTTATGCGGCAAGCCGTTGCGGGTCGTCCAGGTTTCGCGCGAGTAGGCCGACAGCGGCTTTTTTTCCAGGGCGGCGACAGACAAGCTGGAAAGAAGCAACGCTGACGCAAGCAGCACTCTCAGACGGTACATCGAATTCCTCAAGGACATAGGCGCTTCAAGTTATAAGGTCCAGCACAGCCAAGCTCCCGCATAACAGCGGCATAACCGCCTGGATTGAATCGCGCCAAGGCTTTCACCCAGCGGAATCAGGCAACGGTGATGGTCACGTCATCGATGCTGACTACCTGGCCGCTGCGAATTTTGGCGGTTTTGCGCAACTCCCGGCGGCCGTCCACGAACACCGCGCCGCTGGCGACGATCTGTTTGCCGATGCCGCCGCTACCGCAGAGCCCGACCAGCTTGAGCAGCTGGTTGAGTTCCACGAATTCGCCCTGCAGTTCAAAGCGGACTGTCGCCATCAATTGAAGACGAACGTACGGCGCACGGTGGTGTTTTCGCCGTTGCCCTGGTATTTCCAGCGACGGACCGTGCTGACCACACTCTTGTCGAACACGCCGCGCGGCGAGGCGCTGATGATACGCACACCGGTTACCGCGCCGGCGCCGTTGATGCTGATTTCGGCGACCACTTCCCCTTTGGTTCCGGCCACCAGGGCTTCACGCGGGTACTCCGGCTGCGGGGTCTGCAGAGGCACGATCGCCGCTTTGGCGGCAGGCGCCTGGACCACCGGTGCCGGCGCCTGCTGAACCGGCGGCGGTGGCGCCTGCACGACCGGCGCCGGCGCCTGGACGACCGGCGCGGCGACTGTCTGCTCGGCTTTCGCGGACTCTTCCTTGGCTTTCTTGGCGTCTTCCTTGGCCTTGGCGGCGTCTTCCTTGGCCTTGGCTTCGTTTTCAGCCGCCAGCACATCGGCGCTGGCCTTGTCCGTTTCGGCCTGCGCCTGACGGGTTTTCATTTTCTCCAGGTCGGATTTCACCCGCGCCAACGCCGGTGCGTTGGGATCCGCCATGCGGATGAGGCCCTCCAGGCGCAGGGCCTCTTTGTCATCGAAGTTGGCGATGGCCTGGTCCATGCCGATCACCGCGTACGGCAGAATGTCCGTCAAGGCGGTGTCGACCGATTCATCCGGCGCGTTCAGCTTTCTTTTCAAGGCCAGGTAATATTCCAGCGCACTGTCGCCGGACGGCTTGTACCAGCGCTGCTCGATGACCGCCTTGCTGGCTTTCGCGCGCAGGTCCTTTTCGGGCCACTGCATGAGGCGGTCGACCGATGTGGTGATTTTCTGCTTCTGCGTGGCGGACGGCGCGGCAGCGTTTTTCTGGTCCGCGTCCTTATCGGAGCAGGCGGCCAACGCGAAGCACAGCGACAGGGGCAAGCCCAGGTACATGATGGTACGGCACTTTCCAGACAATGCATTCATTATGTTTATTCACGCCCCCGAAATGGAATTACAAGTTATAGAACAGTAAACTTTAGCCGATTTGTCAAGGCATTTAACCGGTTTTTTACGGCCACCTCTCGACAAAACGTTAAAAATCCCTTAATAATGGGACTGTCACATTCTATATGAACGCTCGTTCAGTATAGGCATTACAACATACAACAAAGGCGGGAATCCATGATCAATCGTAAAAAACTCAGTACGGCCGTGCATAGCGCGTTGGTCATCGGCACCGGCGCCCTGATGGCAACCGGCGTACAGGCCCAGGAAGCGCCCTCGTCCGAGGCGACCAAAAGCATCGATACCATCCAGGTCACCGGCTCCCGCATCAAACGCGTAGACTCCGAAACCGCCAGCCCGGTGTTCTCGATGAACCGCGAGGCCATAGACAAGACCGGCGCGATCACCATCGGCGACTTCCTGCAGGACATTCCGGCCGTGGCCGGTGCGGCTACCAATCCGGCCGTGAACAACGGCGGCGGCGCCGGTGAAGCCACCGTCTCCCTGCGCGGTCTGGGCGACGAGCGCACGCTGATCCTGATCAACGGCCGCCGGATCGTCACCAACGACGTCAATGCCATTCCGATGTCGATGATCGAGACCGTGGAGGTGCTGAAAGACGGCGCCTCCGCGATTTACGGCTCCGACGCCGTGGGCGGCGTGGTCAACTTCATCCTGAAATCGAATTTCGACGGCCTTGACGTCCGCGTCGACTACGGCATCGCTTCCCGTCATGACGGCCAGCGCCAAGGCGCCAGCATGACCTGGGGCGCCAGCAGCGACCGCGGCAACATCATCATCGGCGCCAACTACAACAAGCAGGAAGAAGTCCGCGCTTCCGACCGCGCGTTCTCCTACTACGCGCTGTCGCTGGGCTCAACCTCGTCGACCGGCGTGGCGCAGGGCGGTTCCAGCCGTGCATTGACCGGCCGCTATTACGTGAACCTTAAAGATCCAAGCGATCCGACAGGAGAGACGTTGTTGCCAGGCGCCGCGACGATGGTTGCACAATATGGGTGCACAAACGTAACGCTAAACCCGGCCTATCCCGGAACCAGTACGCAGCCGGATTTTCGTTGTTTCAGTTTCGGGCGTGACGCCTACAACTACCAAGCCGTCGGCAACCTGGAACTGACCCCGCAGGAGCGCACCGGCCTGTTCGTATCCGGTAATTTCGACATCACCGACAACGTCACCGCTTACATCGATGCGTTCGCCAACAAAACCCGTTCCGCTTCGCAGATCGCACCGCTGCCGTTCGATGGCTTGTCCGACGGCATATCGCTGTCAAAATACAGCCAGTACAATCCTTGGGGCACCCAAGGCGTACTTGGTGCGGACGGCCTGGAAATTCAGGATATCCGTCTGCGCCTGGAACGTTTGGGCAACCGCCGTTATGAATACGTCACCGATGTGACCCAGATCAACACCGGCTTGAAGGGCGCCTTCGAAGATACTTCCTGGACCTGGGATTACAACGTCAGCTACGGCAAGATCCAGCAGGACAACGATAATCAGGGCTACATCGATTACAACGCCTTGAAATTGGGCCTAGGCCCATCCAAAAACGGCGTGTGCTACACCGACGGCACCTACACCACAGCCATTTCGGGCTGCACGCCGATCGATTTCGTCGGCAATTTCGACCCGAACTCGGCCGCCGGCCAAGCGCAACTGGCCGCCCTCGGCGCGATCAGCCTGGACGTATTGCACAGCCAGACCGAAAAGTTCAAAGGCTTCCAAGCCAACTTCACGGGCGACTGGTTCGAGATGAGCGCAGGAACCGTGCAGGCTGCCGTGGGCCTTGAATACCGCAACAACAGCCTGGACTTCAATCCGTATGCCGGCGCCGTGATCGATCCAAGCGCCGGCTACACCTGCGGCATTTCCTCGGAACTGTGCACTGCGCCGACTTCCGGCGAAGTGACGGTGAAGGAAATCTACGGCGAAGCCCTGTTCCCGCTCACCGACACCTTGACCGCCTCGCTGGGCACCCGCTGGTCGGATTACTCGACCTTCGGCAGTACCATCAACAGCAAGCTCGGCCTGGAATGGCGCCCTTCGGATCAAATCCTGTTCCGCGGCACCTACGCCCAGGTGTTCCGCGCACCGACCATCGTTGATCTGTATGGTGGCGAAACTGCAGCTTCGGACGGCTTCACCGATCCCTGCAATAACCTCAGTGCGCCTGGAGGCGGCATTTCTAGCAATCCAGCCTGTGAAAATGTCCGGATGTTTGACTCCAACCTTCCGGCACAAGACGATCCTGCTCTGCCGAATTACAACCCACGTTTTTCACAAAGCGATACCCAGCTGAACGCCATCAAAGGCGGCACCGAAAGCCTGCAGCCGGAAGAAGGTGAATCAATAACCGTCGGTTTCGTGTACGAGCCTGAATGGGCTGAAGGCTTCTCGACCACAGTCGACTTCTGGCAGGTCAATCTGGATAACGCCATTGGCACCATCGGAACCCAGAACATCCTAAACATCTGCTATGGCAGCACGGCGGCGGCACCATCGCCTTTGTGCTCGTTATTCAGCCGCCGCGACAGCGGCGAGATGGAAATCCTGTTCGACAAACGCGCCAATAAAGGTAAAGTTGAAACTGCCGGCATCGATCTTGGACTGCGTTACCGGATGGACACCGATTACGGCAAATTCCGCTTCAATGTCGATGCCACTTACACCGATAAATACGATGTGGACGTGATTTACGACGGCGCCGTGGTGCAAAGCCAGCAAAACGCCGGCACCTTCCTGTCTTCTGCCAACGGCGGTGAAGGTAACTACAGCAAATTACGTGCGCTCGCCTCAATCAGCTGGAGCAAGGACATCTACGATATTTCCTGGAATATGCGCTTTGTTGATGGCTACCGGGTCGGTACTGAAAATCATACTTCTGGCGAAATCTGCGCCAACAGGCAAGGCTTTGATGGCACATCCAATCCCGCAGACCGCTTTGTGGAGTTCGATTATAATGGTGACGGCACTGTAGATGCGACAGGATCCGGCTGGGCCTGTCAACTCAACATCGGCGCGTACACCTACCACAACCTGCAGGCCGGCGTGACCTTGGATAAAGTCAAGCTGCGCATCGGCATCGACAACGTCAACGACAAGCAGCCGCCGATCCTGTACCAGAACAACTCGCTGAACGGCAACACCGACGAGCGCACCTACGACACCGTGGGCCGCTACTACTGGTCCAGCCTGACCTACAGCTTCTGATCGAACCGCCTGATCGGTTTACCGCCGCAGCCTCCGGGCTGCGGTTTTTTTTTGCCCGATGCTGATACACTTTGGAAATCCGTCCTTGGAGAGATGCCCATGCGTTCAATCACCTTCCTGCTTGCCCTGCTGCTGGTCAGCGCGCCGGCCATTTCGCAACAGAAAAACGCGGCGCTGCACCAGCTGTTCGAACAGGAATGGCAGCGCGGGCTGAGCGACTACCCTGAAAACGCCAGCTATAACGGCGATACCCGCTACAACGACCGCTGGACGGATATGAGCCTGTCGGCCATCAACGCGCGCGAAGCCGCCGACAAAGCCGCGCTGGCTAAACTGCAGGGCATCGGCCGCGCCACGCTGTCGCCAGCCGACCAGCTCAATTACGACACGTTCGAGTGGCAGCTGGAACGCAGCATCGAACGCCAGGCGTTCCGTGAGTACCTGCAACCGATGACCCATCAGGGCGGCGTGCAGACCGCCGACGGCATCACCGAACTGCTCGCGTTCAACAGCGAGAAGGACTACCGCGACTGGCTGGACCGGCTCCAAGCGCTGCCCGCACTGATTGACCAGAACATCGCCCTGATGCAGGAAGGCGCACGTACCGGCCGCACCCCGCCGAGGGCCATCATGGCACGGGTGCCGAACCAGATCGCCGCGCAGGTCGTTGCCGACCCGGAGAAAAGCGGCTTCTATGCGCCGTTCAAGCGGTTCCCGGACAGCATGCCGGCCGCGCGCCGGAAGGCCCTGCAGCAGGAGGCCAGAACAACGATTTCCGGACAGGTCGTGCCGGCTTACGCCAAGTTGGGCAAGTACTTCAATGCCGAATACCTGCCGGCCACCCGCGGCACCATCGCCGCCGCCAGCCTGCCGGATGGCAAGGCCTATTATGATTTCCTGGCCGGTTACTACACCACCACCGGGCTGAGCGCCGCGGAAATCCACGCCATCGGCCTGAAGGAAGTGGCGCGCATCCGCGCCAGGATGGAAACGGTGAAAAATGAAGCCGGCTTCAAGGGCAGCCTGCCGGAATTCTTCGCTTTCCTGCGCAGCGACCCGCGGTTCTTCTACAAAACCCCGGAGGCGCTGCTGGAAGGTTATCAGGCCCTGTCAAAGCGCATCGACCCGGAGCTGGTGAAAGTCTTCCATGTGCTGCCGCGCCTGACCTACGGCGTGCGCGCCATTCCGGACAGCATCGCGCCGGACACCACCACCGCTTATTACCAGCCGGGCGCCACCGATGGCACCCGTGCCGGCTATTACTATGTGAACCTGTTCAAGCCGGAAGTGCGGCCGAACTGGGAAATGCTGGCGCTGTCCCTGCATGAAGCAGTTCCGGGACACCATTTCCAGTTCGCGCGCGGCATGGAGCTGCCGGACATGCCGATGTTCCGCCGCACCGCGTATTTCGTCGCCTATGGCGAAGGCTGGGGCCTGTATGCCGAGCAGCTCGGCTACGACATGGGGCTATACACCGACCCTTACGACAAGTTCGGGCAGCTGACCTACGAAATGTGGCGCGCCGTGCGTCTGGTGGTCGATACCGGCATGCACGCCAAGGGCTGGAGCCGGCAGCAGGCGATCGATTACTTCAAGGCCAACGCGCCCAAGACCGAACAGGACATCGTCAACGAAATCGACCGCTACATCGGTACGCCCGGCCAGGCCTTGGCCTACAAGATCGGCCAGCTGAAGATCTCCGAACTACGCGCCCGCAGCCAGGCCAAGCTCGGCGCACGCTTCGACTTACGCGCCTTCAACGACGAAGTGCTGGGCACCGGCTCGATTCCGCTGGATGCGCTGGAAAAACACATCGACGCCTGGATCGCCGCTCAGGCCGAATAACCGAAGCGCTCCAGCCAGGGTTTCAGCGGCTCCAGCACGGCGGGCGTGAACCAGTCGGCATAGGCCTGCCAACGGCCGACCGAACCGGCGTTGACCCGCTCCACCACCTGGGTATACGAAGGCGTCTTGATGGCGCCTTTGTTCCCGGCGCGCTCGGTGAACGCCAGCAGCTCGTCGTGCCAGGGCAGCTGCAGAAAATCGAACAGCGCGCGCGCCTGGGCTTCGGTATCGGCCACCAGCTCCTCGTATTTCCACTGCAGCACCGGCAGCTGCAGGTGTCCGGCGCTTTGCTGCCAGTGTGAAAACACCTTGCCGTACATCCGCGCCGTGCTTTCCAGGGTTTCGAAGGTCAGCGCGAAAGCCGGCGCGCGGAAGTGCTGCATGTAGCAGCTGAGCACCACATCGCAGGGATGCCGGACGGCGAGGATCACCCGCGACGCTGGGAAAAAATTCTGCAACAGCGGCAGCCGCACCATGTTGAGCGGGTTTTTGTCGACCGCGCGCTTGGCCGTATCCGGCACGACCTGCCGGACCTCGGCGAAATAGGCCTCGCGCTCCTGAAGCCAGTGCGCCGGCGTGAGCCGCCTGATGCGCTCGAAAACGTCCTCGCCGTCAGACGTCAGGCGGTGCACGATATGCTGCAGGAACGGCTGTTCGTCGAACGACGCCAACGCCGGATGGGCATCCAGCAGCTGTTCCAGCAAGGTGGTGCCCGAGCGCGGAAACCCGACCACGAACACCGGATCGGCATGCGCATCCCGGCCCTGACAGGCCGGATTCCATGGCGGCACCGGCTGTTCAAGGACCGCGAAGGCGTCGGTGCTGTCCTGCAGGGCCGGATGGTTCTTGCCGGTCAGCAGACGCCGCCCGCTGTGTGCGCGCTGCAGGACGGTCATCGCCGCTGCCGGCTCCCGGCATTTATCCAGGGCCGCGGCATATTCGAACTCCAGACCGAGTTTCAATCCGGGATCGTTGTGCGGGTTGTTCAGGATACGCTCGAAATAGCCTTTGGCGGCCGTAAACTCCTTGCCGCGCATGGCCAACTTGGCCTGCATCTGCAGAAAATTGTCGAGCAGTTTCGGGTTGTGACGGACATCCTGTTCAAGCAGGCCGGCTTGGATGGCCTTTGCCTGAGCCAAGCGGTTGGTCCGCTCGTAAGCCATCACCAGGCCGATCCGGCTGTCACGCGACAGATCGGGGTCGGCCGGCCTGTTCAGGAACCGGGCGATGGCCTCTTCGTACCACTGGCCGCGGAACAGCAGATAACCGAAATCCACGCCCTGGCCTTCATCCAGCACGATGGACTGCAGGTAATCGGCGCAGCGCCGGGCCTGCGGCCAACGGTCCATGGCCTGCAGGATGCGTAGTTTGAACAGATGGAACTCGGCGTCATGCGGCGCGCGCGCGATGGCGGTCTCGATATGCCGACGGGCCAGCTCCAAGGGCCCATCCGCCGCATAGGCGCGCGCCAGGCCGAAATGCACGGCCGGATCGGTGGCGCCGAGCAGCAGGGCTTTCTGCAGCGGTTCCAAGGCCTCCAGCTGACGCTCCAGCTCGCACAGGCAGTTGCCCAGGTTGGACCAATGCGCCGCACTGTGCGGATCCGATGCACACAACCATCGGTAGATTTCCAATGCCTCCAGGGGCCGTTGCAAGGCGCTCAGGGAAACCGCTTTCAGCACCTTCCAAGTTGGCGTGGGCCCCTCGGCGCGCTCGGCGCGTTCGGCCATGTCCAACACGGCGGCCGCGTCGCCCCGTTCAAAGGCGCGGTAGGCGAGCGCTAAGCTGGGCGGCGGCGGGAGGAATTCGGGCATGGGTAAAGAAGGTATGATAGGGGCAGTGGATCCAGCAAAGAACCGACGAGTTAGTTTACCTTGAACACTGCCGATACAACCGATTCGCTCAGCCGCTATGTGCAGGTCTTCGACGATGCCTTCAGCCCGGCGCTGTGCGGCAGGATGATCCAGTCGTTCCATAGCCTGGAGCGTTTCCAGCGTCCGAACGGCCGAGGCGTCCGGCCGGGCCACG
>DATMWF010000108.1:0-2635 GCA_035562675.1 Arenimonas sp.
ATGTCCTTGCCGAGGAAATGGTGCAGCTCGGTTTCACCGGCGGCATTGCGTCCGGCATCCAGGAATGCGTCGAAATCCAGGCCGTTGCGTTCGCACAGCGCTTCGAAGCTGGACAGGTAGCCGATCGGCGCATCCAGCCAGACATAGAAATACTTGCCGGGCGCGCCCGGAATCGGAAAGCCGAAGTAAGGCGCATCGCGGGAGATGTCCCAGTCGCGCAGGCCGCCTTCGGCGTCCAGCCATTCCCGCAGCTTGGTCTTGATGCCTTCGTGGGCGACATCGGCCTGAAGCCAGGTGTTGAGGAAATCGGTGTAATCGCCGAGCTTGAAGAAGTAGTGCTCCGATTCCTTCAGCACCGGCTTGGCGCCCGAAACAACGGAAACCGGGTCGATCAGTTCGGTCGGTGCGTAGGTGGCGCCGCAGTTTTCGCAGTTGTCGCCGTATTGGTCGGCGGTCTTGCAGGTCGGACAGGTGCCTTTGATGTAGCGGTCCGGCAGGAACATCTGCTTTTCCGGATCGAACATCTGGTTGATGGTGCGCACCGCGATGCTGCCGCGGGCCTGCAAAGCGGCGTAAACGCGTTCCGTGAAGGCGCGGTTGCGCACGGAATGGGTGGAATCGTAGTGGTCGAAGGCAACGCCGAACGCCTGGAAATCGGCTTCGTGACCGGCTTGGATGGCGGCGATGAAGGCCTCCGGGGTCAAGGCGGCTTTTTCAGCGGCCAGCATGATCGGCGTGCCGTGGGTATCGTCTGCGCACACGAAATGGGCGGTTCCGCCGGCCAGGCGCCGGGCGCGGACCCAGATATCGGCTTGGATGTATCCGACCAGATGGCCTAAATGCAGCGGACCATTGGCATAGGGAAGGGCGGTGGTGACCAGAGCGGGAACGATTTTCATGCTTGAATTATAAGGCTTTGGCCGATGTTTGTGGCTTTCCTATACAATAGTGTTTTGTCTAATTGCCGTCATTATGCCCCTCACCGAAGCCGCCATCCGCGCCGAATGCGCACTTATCATCGACCCGAATACCGGGCTTGACCTAGTCGCCGCCAAGGCGCTGCGCGCCGTGGGCGTGGACGGGCAGAACGCCGCGCTGGAGCTGCAGCTGGATTATCCGGCCAAATCCGAACACCCGGACCTCATCGCACGCATCACTGACCGGCTGAAAAGCCGGTTGGGCGCCCAGGCGGTCAGCATCCGCATCGTGACGCGGATTCCCGCGCACAAAGTGCAGAAAGCGCTGTCGCCGCTGCCCGGCGTGAAAAACATCATCGCGGTCGCTTCCGGAAAGGGTGGCGTGGGTAAATCCACCACGGCGGTGAACCTGGCCTTGGCCCTGCTCGCCGAAGGCGCCGTGGTCGGCATCCTGGACGCCGACATCCACGGTCCGTCGATTCCCATGATGCTGGGCATTTCCGGCAAGCCGGACAGCCTGGACGGCAAGACCGTCGAGCCGAAAATGGCGCACGGTCTGCAGGCCATGTCGATCGGGCTGTTCCTCGGCGATGACACGCCGACCATCTGGCGCGGCCCGATGACCACCCAGTACCTGCAGCAGCTGCTGACCACCACCAACTGGAAGGACCTGGACTACCTGATCATCGACCTGCCGCCCGGCACCGGTGACATCCAGCTGACCTTGGCGCAGCGGGTTCCGGTCTCGGCGGCGGTGATCGTCACCACGCCGCAGGACATCGCCCTGATCGACGCCCGGAAGGCCCTGAAGATGTTCGAGAAGGTCGAGGTGCCGGTGCTCGGCATCATCGAGAACATGTCGGTGCACCAGTGCACCCAATGCGGCCACATCGACCCGATTTTCGGGGAAGGCGGCGGTGAGAAGATGGCGGCGCAGTACGATGTGGCGCTGCTCGGCAAACTGCCGCTGGAACGCGCCATCCGTGAACAATCCGATTCCGGCACGCCGACCGTGGTCGCCGCGCCCGATTCCCTGGCCGCGCAGCGTTACCGCGCCATCGCCCGCCTGGCGGCCGCCAAGCTGTCGCAGCAGGCCAGGAACAAATCGATTGGCTTTCCGAATATTGTCATCCAAAATACCTGAACCTCCCGAAGAGAACCGATATGAGCATTAAATCCGACCGCTGGATCCGCCGCATGGCCGAACAACAGGGCATGATCGAGCCGTTCGAGCCCGGCCAGGTCAAAACCGCCGCCGATGGCCATCGCATCGTATCCTACGGAACTTCCAGCTACGGCTACGACGTGCGCTGCGCTCGCGAGTTCAAGATCTTCACCAACATCAATTCGACCATCGTCGACCCGAAGGCGTTCGATCCGAGCAGTTTCGTCGACGTCGAAGCCGACGTCTGCATCATTCCACCGAACTCCTTCGCACTGGCGCGTACCGTGGAGTTCTTCCGCATTCCGCGGTCGACCCTGGTGGTCTGCCTCGGCAAAAGCACGTACGCGCGTTGCGGCATCATCGTGAACGTCACGCCGCTGGAGCCGGAGTGGGAAGGGCACGTAACCCTTGAATTCTCCAACACCACGCCGCTGCCGGCGAAAATCTACGCCAACGAGGGCGTGGCACAGATGCTGTTCTTCGAATCCGATGAAGTGTGCGAAACCTCCTACAAGGACCGCGGCGGAAAATACCAGGGCCAGACCGGCGTTAC
>DATMWF010000109.1:0-6970 GCA_035562675.1 Arenimonas sp.
GCCCAGCTTCTGTCCCTGCGCATCAAGCACGAGCGGAACATGCAGGTATTCCGGGGTCGGCAGCCCCAGTTGCCGCTGCAGGAAAATCTGTCTTGGGGTCGAGTCCAGCAGATCGGCGCCGCGCACGACCTGGGTGATGCCCTGCGCGGCGTCATCGACCACCACGGCCAGCTGGTAGGCGTACAGGCCATCGGCGCGTTTCAGCACCACATCACCGGTTTCAATGCCAAGGTGCTGTCTTTGCAGGCCGTATAGGCCATCGGAGAATTCGATGCACACATCGGGCACGCGTAGCCGGATGGCACCTTGCCGGTCCTGTCGCGGCGCCACGCAGCGTCGGTGTATACCCCCCTGGTTCTGCAGTTGGCTGCGCGAACAGGTGCAGCAAAAGGCCTTGTCCTGTTCCAGCAGCCGCTGGAGCGCCGCCTCGTAGACTTCCGCGCGCTGCGACTGCCGGATGACCGGCAGATCGGACCGCAGTCCGAAGCCGGCCAGGTCATCCAGCTGCCGGTCGGCCATGCCGGGGATTTCGCGCGGCGGGTCGAGGTCTTCGATCCGGATCAGCCATTCGCCATGCCGGCTTTTCGCCACCAGATAACTGGCCAAGGCGGCCGCCAATGAGCCCGCATGCAGCGGGCCGGTGGGTGAGGGCGCGAAGCGGCCCCGGGGGGTTTGCGGCTCAGTCACGTAAAGTTCACTTGTTTTTTGCGAATTTGGCTACAATTAAGTATCACACCGACTGTTCAATCAACAAAGGGTTTTCAACATGTTCAAACGGATAGCCTTATTCCTCGCCACCAACCTGGCTGTGCTGGCGCTGCTGAGCATCGTGCTCAGTGTCTTGCAGAGTTTCGGCATCAACCTCGGCAACAACGGCACCCTGTTGGTGTTCGCGGTCATCTTCGGTTTCGGCGGTTCGCTGATTTCCCTGATGATCTCCAAATGGATGGCCAAGCGCACGACCGGCATGCAGCTGATCGACACGCCGAAATCAGAACTGGAGCAGTGGCTGGTCAGCACGGTCCGCCGTCAGGCCGACAAAGCCGGCATCAAGATGCCGGAAGTCGGCATCTACGACGCACCGGAAATCAATGCCTTCGCCACCGGCCCGAGCCGGAACAATTCCCTGGTCGCCGTCTCCACCGGTCTGCTGCGCTCGATGAGCCGGGATGAAGCCGAAGCGGTGCTGGGCCATGAGGTCAGCCACGTCGCCAACGGCGACATGGTCACCATGGCGCTGCTGCAGGGCGTGATGAACACCTTCGTCATCGTGCTGTCGCGCGTGGTCGGCCGTGTGGTCGATTCCCTGATCTTCGGCAACCGCGACAGCGGCCCGGGCTTCGGCTACTTCATCATCGTGTTCGTGCTCGACATGGTCTTCGGCCTGTTCGCGTCCTTCATCACCGCCTGGTTCAGCCGTCAGCGGGAATTCCGCGCCGACTCCGGCGGCGCCGCATTGGCCGGCAAGGAAAAGATGATCGCCGCCCTGCAGCGCCTGGCGCAGAACCACGGCCAGAGCAGCCTGCCGACCCAGATCGCCGCGTTCGGCATCTCCGGCGGCCTGAAATCCGGCATCGGTGCGCTGATGATGACCCATCCGCCGCTGGAAGTCCGCATCCAGGCGCTTCGCGACGCGCGCTGATAGCGCTCTGTCCCGCCAGTAAAAAAATAAACCGCCGGTCCCGGCGGTTTATTTTTATCCCTTTCCCCTGCCGTTCAGGAGTGGAAGTCGTAGTTCATCTGGGCCAGTGGCGGTGACAGGAAGTTGCCCTGTATCCAGTCCACGCCGGCGCTGAACAGGATGCCGACCGTCCCGGCGTCGGATACGAACTCGGCCATGGTGGATTTTCCGTTATCACGGGCATGCCGGACGAACTCGCGGATTTTCGCCTGGTTCTGGGGATTCTTATCCAGCTCTTCCATGAAGCTGCGGTCGATCTTGATGACGTCCGCATCGATATGCCCGAGCATCTTCAGCGAGTCCACGCTGGTGCCGAACTGCGACAGGCCCAGCCTGACGCCGTGCGGCTTCATGGCCGCCTTGAAGATCTGGATGTCCTTCAGGCGGGTGATGACTTTCGATTCCGGCAACTGCAGGACCAGGCGGCGTCCTTCGACGCCGTTGGCCGTCAAGGCCGTGGAAATCAGTTCGATCAGGGCGTTGTCCTGCAGGGAGTCCGGGGATATCTTGACGAAAATCTGGGTATTGATGCCTTTCTGCCTGCGCTCCGCCAACAGGCTTATCGCCTGGTTGACGACCCATTGGTCGATTTCGGCGATCAGGTTGTTGGCCTCGGCGATCGGCAGGAAATGGTCCGGCGACACCGATTCGCCGTCCGGTGCATTCAGTCGGATGGCCAGCTCGTAGCTCTGGATGTCCTCTTCCTGCATGAGGTTGATCACCGGCTGGTACCTGAGCACGAATTCGTCATGGGCCAGGGCATGGATGAGCCTTTCCTTCCAGGCCTTGTTCAACTCGGCGTCGGCGCGGTCGCCCGAGTTCGGGTCGAAGATTTCAAAGCGGTTTCCGCCCAGGCCTTCCATGGACTGCAGCAGCCGCGTGGCGGTGCTCAGGATCTCGGGCACGCTGGCGTTCTGTTCGGTGATCTGCACGGCGGCGGTGCTGACGCTGAAGCTGATGGAATTGTTGTCAAGTTCAATCAGGACGTCGTCGAACGCCGCATGGATCTTTTCAGCCAGGGCCTTGGTCTGTTCAAAGCCGGCGTCCGTGCACAGGACGGCCAGCGTCTGGTCACGGTAATGGCAGCATTGGCCCTTGTCACCGACCACATCACGCAGCTGATGCGCGAATTCGACCAGCAGGTCATCGGCGAGGTTCAGCCCGAGGCTTCTCACCCGCTGCTCGAACTGGTCGGGCGCGATGAACAGGACGGCTTGACCGCTTTTGCCCGAGCTGGCTGCGCCGACCGCGGCCTCCAGGCGTGCCATGAAGTATTTCCGGTTGAACAGCAGGGTGTTGGAATCGCGGTCCTTGAGTTCCCGCAGCTGTTCAGTCAGCCTGCTGTCGACCAATTGCGGTCGGGCGACCAGCTGCAGGCAGTGTTCGGTGTCGTAACTGGCCGGGGTCAGTTCGAATTCAACCTGCACCGGATCGCCGTTTTCAGGCTGGATGCTGACCAGGATGGAGGGCGGGCATTGCTTGGTTTTGGCGAAGTCCTTGATGATCTGCTTGAACCTGCCCTGGTTCTCGCCATCGACCAGATCGAGGATGGGCATGCCTTCGAGGTCCTCGAAGCTGCTATAGCCGAACATCTGCAGGTAGGAGTCGTTGGCACGGATGTGCATGCCGTCATGGATATAGGCGATGGGGTCCCGGGAGGACTCGATCAGCGCGTCGCAGCGCCGTTCCGATTCGCGCAGGTCGGCTTCGATGTGGCGGACCGCGCGGCGGTTGAGCAGGGCCTCGAACTGCCGCTTGATCACATGCTGGATATGCTTGGCCTGCTCGCGCAGGACCACGTCTTTGGCGCCTTTGGACAGCGCATCCATGATGGTTTCGGTATTGAGCTGGTCGACGACGGCGATCAGGGGGATATCCTTGCCCAGCTTCTTGATGGCCGCCCCGGCGGCCGCCAGGGTGATATCCGAGCCGTTGATGTTGGCCAGCACGATATCGATGGTGCTTTGCCCGATCAGCGCTTCCATGTGGTCGCTGTCCTCGGCCTGTTCCGGCCTGACCGCGATGCCGCCGTTACGTATGTGGTTGATCAGGAACTCGGCGTGCTCCAGTTGCTCTTCTACAAGTAAAAGGCGAAGCGCCTGTTCACGGTTTGACATGCTTCAAATATCCGATGAGATTGATTAACAATACCAAATATCGACGTTTAATGCTAAAAAACGGGCGTTTTGTTTGGTTGTCCGGCTATTTCCTGAACCAGTTTCGGAACCAGATAGCCGGGCAGACGTGCCATCAGTTCCGCCAGGATCGCTTTCGCGCGATCAGGCGGCACTTCGAAATGCGCCGCACCTTGGACCCTGTCCAGCTGATGCAGGTAATAAGGCAGTACACCGGCGTCGAACAACCGCTCCGAAAGGGCCGCCAGGGCGTCGCTGCTGTCGTTCACGCCTTTCAGCAGCACCGACTGGTTCAGCAGGGTGGCGCCGGTCCTGGCGAGCTTGCCCAGGGCCGATGTGACTGCGCCGTCCAGTTCATTGGCATGGTTGGCGTGCACCACGAACACCAGCTGGTGGGGCAGGGATTGCAGCCAGTCGGTGAATTCGACGTCGATGCGTTCCGGCAGCACGATCGGCAGGCGGGTGTGGAAGCGCAGGCGCTTGATGTGCGCCAGCGGCTTGAGCTGGTCGCCGAGCGAGCGCAGTTTTCCGGTAGACAGCGACAGGGGGTCGCCGCCGGACAGCAGCAGTTCGGTGATGGCGGTGTCACCGGCCAGGTAGCCGATGGCCTGCTGCCACTGATTCGCGGCGGCGGTCTCCTGGGCATAGGGGAAGTGCCGTCGGAAGCAATACCGGCAGTTGATGGCGCAGGACCCCGTGGTCACCAGCAGGGCACGGCCATGGTATTTGTGCAGGACGCCGGGCAGCTGGCGTGCGGCCATGTCGCCGACCGCGTCCAGGTCAAATCCGGGCACCTGCAGCAGCTCGTCATGCAGTGGCAGGACTTGGCGCAGCAGCGGGTCGTCGATGTCGCCCATGCGCATTTTGGCGGCAAAACCCCGAGGCACGCGCAGGGCGAACTGGCCCTGTGCGTGGGGCGATATCCGGTCCGAAAAGCCTTGCAAACCCAACAGTTCAAGCAGTTCTTCGGGATTTTGGACACTGTCGCGCCAGAGGCTCTGCCACGATGGCATTTGAGGAGAATGGGGTTTGACGGTTATCATAGAGGGCTGGAACGGCCGGATGGCCGATAATCAAGCACACCATTGTACCCCGACGGCTGGCGGCGGGTAAATTCAGGAGCAACTGTATGGCCTCTTATGGCATGAACGACGTTAAAAACGGCATGAAAATCCTGGTCAACAACGACCCCTGCGTGATCACCGAGACCGAATACGTGAAGCCGGGCAAAGGCCAGGCGTTCACCCGCCTGAAGTACCGCAGCATCAAATCCGGCCGTGTGGTGGAACTGACCATGAAGGCCACCGACAACCTGGAAGCCGCCGATGTCATGGACACCGACATGCAGTTCCTGTACGCCGACGGCGAATACTGGCATTTCATGCAGCAGGAAAGCTTCGAGCAGGTCCAGGCCGACAAGAACGCCGTGGGCGATGCCTGGAAATGGCTGAAAGGCGAGGAAGACTGCGTGGTCACCCTGTGGAACGGTTCGCCGATATTCGTGCAGCCGCCCAATTTCGTCGAGCTGAAGATCGTCGAGACCGATCCGGGCGTGCGCGGCGACACCTCGGGCGGCGGCGGCAAGCCGGCCAAGCTGGAAACCGGCGCCACCGTGCGTGTGCCGCTGTTCGTGGCGCAGGATGAAATCATCAAGGTCGATACCCGCTCCGGCGAATACGTCAGCCGCGTCAAATAAGGCCAGGGCCTTGCGTATCCCCGTCGTTTTCCTGTTGCTCATGGCCGCATCCGTTTCGTATGCGGCCAAACCGGACCCGGCGGTGTATCCCAATGCCAATATCTACCGCGATCCTGCCATTGCGAAAGCGCCTCAGGCCGGTTTTGCCAAAGTCATCCGGGAATTCTGTCCGGGAATGGGGCGCGGACAGATCCACTTCCTGGAATTGGACGGGCAACTGATCCGCATCAGGAAAACCTGGCCGACCTATCTTGAACTGGCGCCTGGAAAGCACCGTTTCGGTCTTGAGTACATCGGCACCGCTAGCGATGTCTGGAGCACTTGGAACGGCAAAGCCGATGTCAGCGCCGAGTTGGAAGCCGGTAAAACCTATATCGTCCGCTATCAGCGCACCGCGGTGGATGCATTCCGTACGGCCATCACCGTCTTCGACGGTTTCGATTCGGTCGGTCTTGCAACCTCGGTCTGCGAGCAGGCTCCTTTTCCCGACGCACAGGTGCATCTATGAACGTCCGAAATGAAAACGGAACGGCAGTTGGCCCGGGCCTAATCGACTGCGATTGGCTGATCGAGGCCGGTTGGGTCATTCCCGTCCAGCCGGCCGGCGTGGTGCTGGAACGGCATGCCGTGGTCATCGACGATGACCGCATCACCACCGTCCTGCCGGTCGATGAGGCCCGGCTGCGTTACGCGCCGAAACAGCTGGTGCAGTGCCCTGAGTCGGTGCTGATGCCGGGCCTGGTGAACGCGCATTGCCACAATCCGATGACGTTGATGCGTGGCGTGGCCGACGACCTGGCGCTGATGCCTTGGCTGAACGAGCATATCTGGCCGATCGAGCGCGCGGTGATGGCGCCGGATTTCGTCGCCGACGGCATTGAACTGGCGGTGGCTGAAATGCTGCGCGGCGGCACCACCTGCTGCAATGAAAACTATTTCTTTCCCGATGCGCAGGCGCAGACCTACCAGCGCCTCGGCTTCCGCGCCGCGGTCAGCATCCCGATCATCGACTTCCCGACCGCCTGGGCGGCCAGCCAGGATCAGTATTTCGATAAGGGTCTGGCGGTCTACGATCAGTTCAAGCACAGTCCGCTGCTCAGCTTCAGCATGGCGCCGCACGCGCCGTATACCGTCTGCGACGCCAGTTTCGAGCGCATCCGCCGCTATTCCGAACAACTCGACCTGCAGGTGCATTGCCATGTGCACGAGACCGCGCAGGAAATCACCGACTCCATGGCGCATTACAGGCAGCGGCCTTTGAGCCGGCTTGAGCGCCTGGGCCTGGTCAACGAACACTTGACCGCGGTGCACATGACACAGCTGACGCCCGCTGAAATCGCCCTGTGCGCCGAGCGCGGCGTATCCGTGGTGCATTGCCCGCAGTCCAACATGAAGCTGGCCTCGGGTTTCTGTCCGGCCGACGCCCTGCTGAAAGCCGGGGTCAATCTGGCCATCGGC
>DATMWF010000110.1:0-1914 GCA_035562675.1 Arenimonas sp.
CGAAGCCATGGTAGTGCAGCACCGCCTGCAGCATGGAAATCAGCCGCAGCAGGATGAAGGCGGCCAGCAGCAGGCTGGCGCCGCCGACGGCGTAGGACACGATGCCGTTGCCGGCCAGATCGCCGCTGTGGTCCCACAGCCAGCCGCCGGCGCTGTGGAAGGTTTCCCGCGACAGTTTCCAGTCGAACTGGAACGCGCCGCCAAAGACGGCCGCCACCAGGATCATGCCTTTGTTGGAGATGACGCCGAGTTTCAGCAGTTCGCGGGTCGGCAGCTGCAGCAGCACGGTTTCATTGCCTGTCGCCGCTTCAACGCCGGTTTGCAGGCCGGCTGGCGCGGTCTTATCGTGGCTGCGGATGATGCGCTGCAGTTGCTGCGCCTGCCGCAGGCCCAGCACGCGCATGCGGCCTTCCTCCTTTTCACTGCCGCCGGTTTCCAGGCGCACTTCGGCGACCTGCATCAGGCGGTGCAGCAGGCCCTGGTGCAGGGTCACGTTCTGGATCCGGGTGAACGCGATGTCGCGCACGGTCTTATGCAGCAGACCCGAGCGGATCACGACGCGATCCACGCCGATGCGGTAGCGGAAGGAAATATAACGTGCCACCGCCAGCGGCACCATGAAGCCTATGCCGACCAAACCCCACAGTTCGTAATTGTTGCCTTTGCCGGTGAACAGCAGGAACAGGATCGGCAGGATGAACTGCTTGAGCACGTTGAGCAGCTCGAACAGCCACGACAGGGGATGCAGGCGCTGCTCCGGGGTTTCCGCCGCCGGTTGCTCAAAGGGCATCGGCATGCGACCGCGTTTCCGGGATCAAGGCATCACGCAGCCGGGTCGCGGTTTCCAGGCTGAAGCCTTCCTGCTTGAGGGCATGGCTCTGGGTGCCGGCGGTGTGGATCACCAGCGTGGCCAATCCACGCGCGCGTTCCATCGGGCCGTTGTGGATGTCCAGATGCTGCACACGCGAGCGCGGCACGAAAATTTCCTTCTGCCACCAACGGCCTTTGCGCAGCCGGAAGCCGTCATCGTCCAGGCGCCAGCGTGTGTACAGCCAGCGGTTGCGGCCTACGGTCACACCCATGATCAGACAGACGGCGGCGACCGGCACGGTGACCGCCAATCCCCACCAGCCCGGCATCAGCGTCAGCGGCAACACGGTTGCCGGCACGATCGGTATCAGGAACGGCAGCACGGTGAAAGCCAGCATCAGGTTTCTCGCGGCCGGCTCCAGGCCATGCCACTGGCTATCATGCGGGTCATTCAGGGGTTGATTCATTTGTAGGGATTCTGTTCGGAAGGGTCGGGACGTATGCTAAAGCGTTTATAGGTCCATTGGTATTGCCGGAAGTCACGGTTGGCGATGGCCTCGACCCGGCGGTTCATGGCGGCCAGGGCGACGGAAAGATCGCTGTCGTGCAATGCCGGCTCTTCGGGTTCGAAATGCATGACGAAGCCCTGCGCACTGCGCTCGGCATAGGCGAACACCACCGGCGTGCCGTGGCGGCCGGCCAGCTTGGCGATCAGGCTCAGCGTCAGCGCCGGGACGCCGAAAAACGGCACGAATTCACCGCCGCCCTGTTTCGGCTGCTGGTCGGGCGTGATGCCGACCGTTTCGCCGCGCTGCAGGGCTTTGAGCAACGGACGCATCGCGGTGGTTTCGGCAGGGACCAGCGTCACATTCGGGCCACCCCGGGCGCGCCCGAGAAAATCATCGCCATAGGCTTTTTCAGGCGCCCGGTAGACCAGGCTGAGCGGGCCGTTGTGCGCCAGGTATTTGAGCAGCAGTTCCCAGTTGCCGTAGTGCGGGCCGGCGATGATCATGCCTTTGCCCTTGGCCAGGGCCGCATCGAAATGCTGCCTGCCTTGGACGCCGGTCAGCAGCTTGAGCGCCTTCTCACGCGGCCGGGTCCAGA
>DATMWF010000111.1:0-5857 GCA_035562675.1 Arenimonas sp.
TTCTGCCGGTCTTCGGCCATGGCATTGGCGGTCATCGCGATGATCGGCAGGCGTTTCAGGCCGCGTTCGCGCTCGATCGCGCGCCAGGTCTGGGTGGCCTGGTAGCCGTCCAGGACCGGCATCTGGCAGTCCATCAGCACCATGTCGAAGTCCTGCTGCTGCATCATCTCCAGGGCGGCCTCGCCGTTTTCCGCGCTCAGGTAATCAAAGCCGGACAGCTGGATCAGGCGCTGCGCGACCAGCAGGTTGACCGGATTGTCCTCGACCAGCAGCACCAGGCCGCGCGATTGCCCGGCGGCCAGCAGCATGTCGTGCGGCGGCATGACCGTTTTCGTCGCGGTTTCGGCGCGCGCCGGGGCCGGCTCCTTGAGCGAGGTGGCCGATAGCAGCCGGTTCAGCTCGCCGAACAGCAGGGGGTTTTCCAGGTAGCGCGAAATGACCCGGCTGCGGCGTTCCTTGAGCGGCTCCAGCGGCAGCGAATCGGGGCTGTGCAGCATGGCGATGCGGGTGCGCTCGAATTCGGTGTTGGACAGCACCGCCTTCTGCAGCTGGATCGCGCTCTGCCGGCCGGAGCTGACGTCGATGACCAGCAGGTCGATGTTGGACGCCGCGCCGGCCTCGATGGAGTCCTTCAGGGCCTTCTGGGCCTCGATGGCGGTGGTGACGATGGTCAGCCGGGTGTCGCGCATGGCGTCGGACTGCTCCAGCCGGCCGGCCAGCACCGGGTCGCTGCTGAACAGCAGGACCGAGGCGTTCTTCAGTTCGGAGGCCATCGCCTGGCTGTCGCCGACCGCCTTCAGCAACGGGATCTCGAACCAGAACGTCGAGCCGATGCCGGGCTGCGATTCCACCCCGATCTGGCCGGACATCAGGTCGACGATGCGCTTGCAGATCACCAGGCCCAGGCCGGTGCCGCCGTAAATGCGGGTGGTCGAGGCGTCGGCCTGGCTGAACGGCTTGAACAGGCGGCTGGCGTTCTCCTCCGAGATGCCGATGCCGTTGTCCTTGATCTCGAAACGCAGCAGGTGGTGCTGGCGCGTTTCGGATTTGGGCCGGATCGAGATGTAGATGCTGCCTTTGCCGGTGAACTTGATGGCGTTGCTGAGCAGGTTGCTGAGAACCTGCCGCAGCCGGACCGGGTCGCCGCGCAGCGCCAGGCGCAGCGACGGGTCGAGGTAGATGTGGATGCTGATGCGCTTGGCGGCCGCCTGGCTGTTGAACATCTGCACCACCGAATAGACGATCTCGCGGATGTTCAGGCCGGTGGTTTCCAGGCGCAGCTTGTTGGCCTCCAGCTTCGAGTAGTCGAGGATGTCGTCGACGATCTGCTTCATCTGGTTGGCCGAGGTGCGCGCGGTGCTCAGGATGTCGGCCTGGTCGACGCCCAGCTTGGAGGTGGCCAGCAGGTCGAGCATCGGGATCACGCCGTTCAGCGGGGTCCGGATCTCGTGGCTCATGGTGGCCAGGAACTCGCTCTTGGCCATGGCCGCCGATTCCGCGGCGAGCTTGGAGTTCTTCAGCTCGCGTTCGAAGCTCTTGTGCTTTTCCAGCTCGAACTGCAGGTTGTTCACTTCCTCGATGTGCTGCAGCGTGGACAGTTCGGTCTTCTCGATCAGCCGGGAGTGCGCGCTGATGCGGTTCCACAGCGCCGCCACGAACGACACGGTCAGGAATGAGGAGATGATCGTGAAGTTGAGCCACAGCGAATCGTTGCGCCACAGGCTGATCGCCGACGAGGTGGCGGCGCCGGCCGCCGAGGCCAGCGCCAGCCAGCGCACGATGACGGTGCTTTTCGGAAGCTCGGGGCCGGTTCCCGCCATCGTCACAGCACCGATTGGTCGAAGCCGAATTCCAGGTGGTCGTTGGCCGACTGCACCAGGTTGCCCTGGATGAAATCGATGCCGCTCATCCACAGGGTCGCGGCGCTCTGCGCGTCCTCGACGCTGTGTCCGATGACCTCCACGCCGCGCCGGTGGGCACGGTCGACCAGCAGCTTGATCTGGTCGCGGACCTGCTGCGAGCCGAGGTCGGCGGTGAACCGGGGCGCCAGCTTGACGTAGCTGATCGGCAGGCTTTCCAGCAGGTTGGATTCGTCGTTCCGGGGGTTGTAGCGGCTCAGGCAGAACAGGATGCCGTCGTGCACCAGCGCCTGGCAGAAATCGTGGATGGACTGGTGGTTGAGCAGCGCGTCGTCGTGGTTGATCTCGAGGATCAGGCTGCTCTCGGGGATGGCTTCGGCCTTGAGCAGGTTCTTCAGCCAGGCCAGCTGGCCGGGTTCGAGCAGGGTCAGGTTCGACTGGCTGATGAACAGCTTGATTTCATCGCCGATCCGGCTGCGCTGGGCGATCACCGCCGCGGCTTTGGCGACCGACCAGCGGTCGAGGGCGATGACCAGGTTGCATTTTTCGGCGATCGGGATGAATTCGGCCGCGGGCAGCAGCGTGCCGTCGTCGTCCCGCAGGCGCAGCAGGGTCTGGAACTGTTTCTCGCCGCTGCCGGCGACCGCCACGATCGGCTGGTAGACATGCGCCAGCCGGCTGTCCTCGCCGGTCTCGCTGAGCAGCTCGATGATGCGTTCCTCGCGCTGGGCCTCGGCGCTGGACTGCGGCTTGAACAGCGACACGCCGGAGGGCGCGGAACGCGCGCTGCGCGCCGAGCGTTCGGCGGTGTTGATCAGCTGGTCGGTGTCCTGTCCGTGCCCGAAATGGCACACGCCGACCTGCACGCGGGCTTCGATGATCTTCCCGAGCGCGTCGAATTTGCGCGCCATCAGCCGTTCGCGGATCTTCGACGCATAGGCCTGCAGGGCCTCGTCGCTGCAGTCGCCCTGATAAACGGTGACGAACGAGCCGTCGCCGAAACGCGCGACCGGATTCGGCGCGCAGGCTTCCACCAGCAGGGCCGAGAACTGCTTGAGCAGGTCTTCCAGGACGGTCAGGCCCAGCCGGTCTTTCAGCAGGTTGAAGCCGTTCATCTCAACGAACAGGAGGGCCCGGTCTGGGCTGTCGATCTCCCGGCGCAGCAGGTCGAGCATGTCGGCGCGGTGCAGCAGGCCGCTGACGGCGGCGGGCGCCGCGGCGGGCGCGTCGGTCTGCAGCGCGCGGTGGCGTTTGATGCGGTTCTGCACGGCCGCGATCAGCCGCCGCGGGCGGATCGGCTTGGTCAGGAAATCATCGCCGCCGGCTTCCAGCGCGTCCATCTGGATGTCTTCATCGGCTTCCCCGGACAGGAACACGATCGGGGTGTTCTGGAACTGCTCGGACCGGCGGATCAGCTCGGTCAGCTCGATGCCGCTGGCGTTCGGCAAGTGCAGGTCCATCAGGATCAGGTCCGGCTTGAAGGCGTCGATGGTCGGCAGCAGGTTCTCCGAGCTCAGCAGGACCTTGGTGCTGATGTCGGCGGTGCGCAGGATGCCTTCGGCGAACATGGCCTGCGAGCGGTCGTCCTCCACGATCAGCACGCGGAACTGCTCGGATTTTCCGAACTGCAGCAGCTGGTCGATCTTGGCGGTGATCGCGACGGCGCCGTCGGCGGGGTTGAACACGGCGTCGATCACCGGGTCCGGCTGTTCGCCGGCCTGCGCGGAAATCCGCACCGCCAGCAGTTTCCGGCCGCCGGCCCGCTTGTTGTCGGCGATGACCGCGTTGATGGCGCCGGCCTGGCTTTCGTAGCCGGAATCCACCAGCACCAGGTCGGCCGGCAGGGCGTGCAGCAGTTCCTTGAGTTCCGCGTCGGAGCTCAGCAGCTCGACGTCGTAGCCCTGTTTCTCAAGCATCTGGTCCAGCTCGATGGACAGGGTGTTGTAATCGGACAGATGGTAGATGCGCAGGTGCCTGGCAGGCGGTTCCGCCGCGGCTGGGCCGGATTCAGGCGCGCGCTGGCCGCCGGTCGGTTCATTCATCGGATTCATCCCTGTCGGTGCGGCATCGCGTGCATCAGGCGCTTGGGTGGGTTTCGGTTTCACGGCGACGGCCGGCGGCGCGTCCTCGGACCACTGCCGCCAGTAGGCTTTCGGCGGGGTTTCCAGGCGCGCGCTGGGCGCGCTTTCGGCCTCGGCCGGCTGGGCCGGCACAACCGCCGGCACGGCCGGCGCCGGCGCCGGTACATGCATGTCATCACTGATCAGGTGCAGGTGTTCGTTCTGTCCGGCATCCGGCAGGCGGGTTTCTGCGATGCATGGGTTGAGGATGTCCAGGACGCCTTCGATGCGGCGCCGGTCAGCGCCGGTCGCGGCGTCGCCGAGGAAGGCCAGCGCGCCGAGCAGGTCGTCGCGCAGCAGCCAGATGGCGTTGATGTCCCAATGCGTGGCGCACAATCCGGCAATGCGCTGCCCGAGGCCCTCGAGGACCTGGTTCTGCCGGTAAGCGCCCGGCTCGAGATAGTTGGTTTCTGGCGTGCCTGCATTCATTGATCGTGCCTCTACCGGCTATTATGCCCATAACCGGCGGCACTGTCAGCTGTCCGGGCCGTCAGCGGCCGCCGCCGGGTGCAGGAAACGCTATAATATCGGGCTACTGGCCTGAGCCTGGAGTTTCCGCCGTGGCTATTCAAAATAAGGACCTTCCCCGGTTTTCGATCGTCGCCGAGAAGCCCTACGTGAAGCGCATCCTGATCGCGGCGGCGGCGGCGTGGCTGTTGACGGCGGCGGCGCTGGCCTGGTCCCTGTACCGGCTCACCGATTCCAACGCCTTCAAGCTGGAATCCCAGCTGTCCGACAGCCGGGCCCGGGAACGCCAGGCGGTCAGCGACCTGGATGCCCTGAAGCAGGAGCTGGCCAACACCAAACGCGCCGAATTCATTTCCCGCAGCGCCAATAACCAGATCCAGACGGCGCTGGCGGAAAAGGACGAGCAGATCGCCGGGCTGAAAGCCGACCTGGATTTCTATGAGCGGCTGGTCGGTTCGTCCGGGCGCCGGCACGGCCTGATCGTGCATGATGCCGCCTTCGCGCCGGCCAGCGACGGGGCATGGCGGTACACGGTCACCCTGACCCAGAACATCAACCGCGGCGGCACCACCACGGGCCAGATGCGCTTTGACGTCGAGGGCGTCAGCGCGGGCAAGCTCAGGACGGTGCGCTGGAACGAACTGCTGCAGGACCCCGGCGCGCCGGGCCAGAAGTTCGCGTTCCGGTATTTCCAGCAGCTGGAAGGCGCCGTGATGCTGCCGGCCGGCTTCAGCCCGCAGCGTGTGCGGGTCGCGCTGAAGGGACCGTTCGGCGGCATCGAAAAAAGTTTCAGCTGGGAACCCCCGGCGCCGGCCATGGCCGGTTCGAATGACATACAGACAAAGGAATAGCGGCATGTTGGGAAACAGGAAAACGAAACTGTCGTCACAGGGCTCCGACAAGGTGGAGACCATCATCGGCCAGCATGTGGTCATCCACGGCGACCTGAGCTTTTCCGGCGGGCTTTACGTGGAAGGGCGGATCATCGGCAAGGTGGTCGCCGAAAAAGGCGTCGAATCCCTGCTGACCCTGGCCCAGGGCGGCAGCATCGACGGCGAGATCCATGTGCCGAAAGCGGTGCTTTCCGGCCGGCTGAACGGCGACATCCACAGCGACGAGCGCGTTGAATTGACCGAAACCGCCCACATACAGGGCAATATTCACTATAAACTGATTGAAATCACCGCCGGCGCCACCGTCAGCGGCCAGCTGATCCACGAAACAACCCAGGCCTGAGGCCGGAATTGGCGAAACCATGAACGCTCCAACCTACCAAACCGTCGCATCCGCCCTGAACTTCACGCCGTCCGCGGCCGCCAAGGCGGCCAGCCTGATCGCCGAAGAAGCCAACCCGGACCTCAAGCTGCGCGTTTACATCAGCGGCGGCGGCTGTTCGGGCTTCCAGTACGG